>CANRMC010000116.1 GCA_947631605.1 uncultured Lachnospiraceae bacterium | reverse complement strand
GCGCCTTGAATACCCCCGCCATCTGCTTCTCTTTTGTCTGCAAGCTCGTCACCTCCCATAGACGATTTTCTATCTGTCTATATTATATGCGACACATTGAGGTTTGTCAATGGGTGCGGCTGTAGTTTTACAAAAAAATAACCGGGCATCACCCGGCACTCATTTTACACTGCAAGCGAAAATTACACCACAAAGGCGCACTTTATATTTTTTTTCTTAGCCTAGTATCAAACTCTGCAAGATTATATCCGGCAGATAAATAAAAATGATACAGTCATCCGATGAATGTTATTTCGTTAAAAGCATTGAGGATAGCCCTGTTAGATCAATTTAACAGGGCTATTCCAAGATTTAGATATCCGGCAAACGTAACCCAGATAAGATACGGAACCATCAGCCATGCGGCGGTCTTTGAGATTTTTCGGAACTGCCGGATACATTCAAGGATCAGAAGCCACAGCAGGATCAGCCAGAAAAATGAGAATAAATACCAGCCGAAGTCAAAAAAGAAGATCGGCCAGAGAAAATTCACCATCAACTGATACCCGTAGAGACTGAGGGCTTTGGTAACTGCCGCATCCGGGGCGTTGGATTCGTAGATCAGATAGGAAGCAATTCCCATGAGTATGTAAAGAATGGTCCAGACAACCGGAAACAGCCAGCCGGGCGGAGATAGAGGCGGCTGATTTAAGGTTGCGAATACCCGCATGCCTCCGCCGGATAAGAATGCTGACAGCGCGCCGACTGCCAGAGGAATGGCAATACTGATAATGAGCGTTCTTTTTTTCGGATTCAATCTTGTACCTTCCGTCATATCTTGATAATAAATATGCTTTCAAAACCTGTAATATTCCAGCGAAAATGTGGAAAAATAAGAAAAAAGAAGCTGGGAGGCAATAATATGGAAAATGATGATACGATTAAACTTTTAAAAGAATGTGATTCCGGTACGAAGATGGCGGTCAGTTCCATTGACGAAGTCATGGATCGGATTCAGAAATCAGAATTGAAAGACGTATTAAGAGAAAGCAGGGAACACCATGAAAAACTGGGAAATGAGCTTCATTCCCTTCTGATTAAGAATGATAGTGAGGAAAAAGATCCGAATCCTATGGCAAAAGGAATGTCGTGGCTCAAAACCAATATGAAAATGAGTATGAATGAGAGTGACGAAACGGTTGCCGAACTGATCACAGACGGCTGTGATATGGGAGTGAAATCCCTGTACCGCTATATGAACCAGTATCAGGCGGCGGATGAACCATCCAGAAATATCTGTAAACGCCTGATTACGATAGAAGAAAAGCTGAGAGACGATCTGCGGGCATATTTATAAGAAAATATAAGGGACTGTGAAAACAGCCCCTTTTTATATTTTGAAACTTTACATTCATTTTACACAAGCACGATAACAGATTTGATTTTGCGAGACTAGCATATAGCTGTACCCAAAAAGGGAAATAAACGCAAAGGAGAATTATAAGATGAAGAAAATTATTACATTAGCCCTCGCCGCTGTATTTGCGGTATCGGCGCTTGCAGGCTGCTCGTCGCGGCAAAAGGGAGGAACGGTTTCCACCGACGGCTCTACCTCGATGGAGGAAGTAATCGGCGTTCTGGGAGAGGCATTTCAGGAAAAGTACAGCGGTATGACTTTTACATATAATCCCACAGGTTCCGGCTCCGGGATTCAAGCTGTCAAAGAAGGACGCTGCGACATTGGCCTTTCCAGCCGCAGTCTGAAAGAAGAAGAAAAAGCAGACGGTCTTATAGAAACTGTCCTTGCCAATGATGGAATTGCCGTGATTGTGAATCCGAAAAACGAAGTGAGTGACCTTGATGTAGAGACGATTGCAAAAATCTATATGGGTGAAATTACAAATTGGTCTGAACTCGGTGGGAATGACGCCGAAATTGTCGTGATCGGGCGTGAAGCAGGCAGTGGAACAAGAGACGGTTTTGAATCCATTACAGGTACGGAGGACGCCTGCAAGTACCGTCAAGAACTTACATCGACCGGCGATGTGATCACCACAGTTTCGCAAAATCCGGACGCGATCGGATATGCTTCTCTCGCCGCTGTCAGCGATCAAGTAAAGACGCTCTCTGTAGGCGGTGTTATGCCAAGTGAAGCAACAGTTAAAGACGGAAGCTATGTTATTCAGCGTCCTTTCGTGCTTGTAACAAAGGAAGGCACGGAACTTTCAGATGCGGCACAGAAATTTTTTGACTTTGCGACATCAGACGAAGCGGCTCCGTTTATCTCACAGGCGGGCGCAGTACCCGTAAAATAAAGGGACATTGACCGGTGGCGTTCATCGCTGCCGGTCTGTCCGAAAACAAGGAGTGCAAGGATGAAAAAGCAAAAAGTATTTGAGAATTTCATTCATGGTATATTTCTGATCCTCGGCTTGATAACGGTTGGCTGTGTGCTGCTCATAACGATATATCTTATCGTTTCGGGCATACCGGCGATACAGAAAATCGGGCTTTGGGATTTTATCTTTGGGAAGGAGTGGGCATCTACCGCAAAAGAACCGTCCTACGGGATATTGCCGTTTATTCTGACAAGCGTTTATGGCACAGCGGGCGCGATTCTGATCGGCGTACCGATTGGATTTTTAACCTCGGTTTATCTGGCAAAGCTCGCCCCTGCAAAAATCAGGATGGTCGTATCGGGTGCGGTCAGCCTTTTGGCGGGCATTCCTTCCGTCGTCTACGGTCTTGTGGGAATGATGGTGCTTGTTCCAAGCATCCGCAATCTGTTCCATATTCCGGACGGAGCAAGTCTTTTCGCAGCAATCATTGTGTTGGCAATTATGATCCTGCCTTCTATTATCAATGTGTCAATCACAGCTTTGGAGGCTGTGCCAAAGGAATATGAAGATGCGTCGCTCGCTCTCGGCGCGACGCCGGTAGAAACTTATTTTAAGGTTTCAGTTCCCGCAGCGAAAAGCGGGATTGCCGCAGCAGTGGTGCTGGGTGTTGGACGGGCAATCGGAGAAGCGATGGCTGTTATGATGGTATCCGGTAATGCGCCGAATTTGCCGGAGCTTTTCGGAAGTGTCCGTTTCTTAACAACTGCGGTAGCAAGCGAAATGTCCTATTCCAGCGGACTTCAGCGACAGGCATTGTTCTCGATTGCTCTTGTACTGTTTCTGTTTATTATGCTAATCAATGCGGCGCTGAATTTCTTTTTGAAACGCAGTAAGGAGGAATGAAGTGGTGAACGGTCAACTTAATACAAGACGGAAAATCAAAATCGGTCTATTGAGAGTGGCGTGTGGGATTTGTGCTATTTTTACCTGTTTTCTTACGCTGTTTCTCTTGCTTTATGTGCTTACAAAGGGAATCCCAAATATCTCATGGGAACTGCTGTCCACAAAACCAAGTTATCTTTCTGGAAAAATTGGTATCCTGCCGGACATTCTGAATACGGTTTATATTATTGTCGCAACGCTTGTCTTTGTACTGCCGCTCGGCGTGGGAGCAGCGGTCTATCTAACGGAGTATGCGAAAAATAAGAGAATTGTCGCTGTGATCGAATATGCCGCCGAGACGCTTTCCGGGATTCCTTCTATTATTTATGGTCTGGTAGGTATGCTGTTCTTTTGTCAGTTCCTGAATATGCAGACCTCTCTTTTGGCAGGAGCATTGACACTTGTTATTATGAATCTGCCGACTGTTATGCGTACAACACAGGAAAGTCTGAAAACGGTGCCGCAGTCTTACCGGGAGGGAGCTTTCGGACTTGGGGCCGGTAAATGGCGTGTGATACGCACGGTTGTTCTGCCCGGTTGTATCGATGGTGTTATCACGGGGTGTATCCTGTCTGTGGGGCGTATTCTCGGAGAATCGGCAGCACTTCTGTTTACTGCGGGATTTGCTCACGCATTAAACGGATTTTTTGAAGGACTTGGGAACGCCGGAGCAACGCTGACTGTTTCCCTTTATCTTTATGCAAAGGAGCAGGGCGAATTTGGTGTAGCTTTTGCGATTGCAGCCATTTTGATGGTACTTACACTTCTCGTAAATATCCTTGCTATGCTTGTAGGGCGTTGGTTCAAAAGGAGGCAGAAACTATGAATGATATAATTACAGTTCGGGACTTAAATCTTTGGTACGGCAGCGCACAGGCGCTCCATCATGTCAATTTAAATATCCCGGAAAAGACAATTACAGCGCTGATCGGACCGTCCGGGTGCGGGAAATCTACCTTTTTGAAAACGCTGGATCGAATGAATGACCTGGTCACCGGAGTGAAAATAACAGGAGAAGTTTCTTACAAGGGAAGCGATATTTTCGCTCCCGGCGTTGATGTCAATATATTACGAAAGGAAATCGGTATGGTGTTCCAGAAACCAAATCCGTTCCCGATGTCAGTTTATGATAATATTGCCTACGGTCCCCGCACACATGGAATCCGCGCTAAAGCAAAGCTGGACGATATTGTAGAACGATCTCTGCGGGATGCCGCCATTTGGGATGAAGTAAAAGACAGGTTGAAGAAGAACGCGCTGGGGCTTTCCGGCGGACAGCAGCAGCGCCTTTGTATCGCTCGCGCACTGGCCGTGGAACCGGAAGTCCTTTTAATGGACGAACCTACCTCGGCGCTCGATCCGATCTCGACCTCAAAAATAGAAGAACTGGCAATGACGCTGAAAGAAAAATACACAATCATCATTGTCACCCACAATATGCAGCAGGCAGTACGCATTTCAGATCGGACGGCATTTTTCCTTTTGGGAGAACTGGTAGAGTACGGGGACACGGAAAAAATGTTCTCCCAGCCAGAGGATAAGCGTACCGAAGATTATATCACAGGGAGGTTTGGATAATGAGAACACGATTTGACGAGCAGCTTAATACGTTGGGGCAGGAGCTTATCAAGATGGGGGCGCTGTGTGAAGAAGTGATTTCTCTGGCGGCTTCCGCTCTTATTCAAAAGGACGATGCGCTGGCGGCGAAGATCGCCCCGCTCGACCATGAAATAGACGAAAAGGAACGGCAGATTGAATCTATGTGCTTGCGGCTGCTGCTCCAGCAACAGCCGGTGGCGCGGGATTTGCGGCAAATATCGGCTGCCCTGAAAATGATAACGGATATGGAGCGAATCGGAGATCAGGCGGAGGATATTGCGGAAATTCTGCCGTTTCTGAATGACAGGACGCTTCCGGAACATATCAAAATTCGGGAAATGGCAAAGGCGACCATCAAAATGGTAACGGATAGCGTGGATGCCTATGTGAAGCAGGATATTTCCATAGCCGAAGCGGTTATTGTTTCTGATGACATTGTAGACGATTACTTCATTGACATTAAAAGCAGTCTGATTTCTCTGATCGCGCAAAATCCTACCGAGGGGGAATATGCCCTTGACCTTTTGATGGTAGCGAAATACTTTGAGCGGATCGGAGATCATGCCACAAATATTGCCGGTTGGGTGTTGTTTTCTGTTACCGGCGAAAAAAGTGTACAGCAGACGGCAGATTGAAAAAAGTGCGAAAATGTACTATAATATCATGGGTTTTTGCAGGCAGACATTTACACGACTGTCCTGCATTTCCCATAAAAGGAAGGTGAATCTCTTGATTTTCTGCGTAGAAGATGATAACGGAATCCGTGATTTAATGATATATACCTTGAATGCTGCAGGTCTCGATGCAAAGGGATTTTCGGACGGAACGGCCTTTTGGGAGGCGTTTCGTGAGGATTCCCCGGAACTGGTTCTTCTTGATATTATGCTTCCCGGCGAAGACGGTATCAGTATTTTGAAACGGCTGCGGTCAGACGGCAATCAGGTGCCGGTCATCATGGCTACTGCAAAAGGAACCGAGTATGATAAGGTAATCGGACTTGATCTCGGCGCGGACGACTATCTTGCGAAGCCCTTCGGCATGATGGAGATGGTGTCACGTGTAAAAGCGGTACTCCGCCGAACTTCTCCTGTTTCTAAAAGTGATATGTTATCACACTGCGGGATACAAATGGACACGGTACAGCACATGGTAACAATAGACGGAACACGCGTAG
>CANRMC010000115.1 GCA_947631605.1 uncultured Lachnospiraceae bacterium | reverse complement strand
ATGGAGAGATCATCCGGATCTTTGCCCAGAGCAAAATGGTATATGTAACGACGGCAAACGGAGAGTATAAACTGCGGGAACGGTTGTATGAAATGGAAGAGAAATTGAAGAATCTTCCGTTTGTACGGATATCCAATTCGGAAATCGTAAACCTGAAAATGATCGAGCGGATGGATACCGGAAAGACGGGAACGATTCAGATGTACCTTGCAGGCGGGATCGTAACCTATGTATCAAGACGGTATATCCCGAAGATCAAACAGGCGTTAGGAACGGAAAAGAGGTGGAGATAATGTTAAAACAGATATTGATAAGAGGCGTCAACAGTTTTGCATATGCGGTAACGATCACGCTTCTGGCAACGGGAATTGTTTCTTTTTTTACGGATTATGCACCGGTACTTCCGGAGTTTGCGGCGCGCTTTGACAGTCTTTATCAGGCGGTTTTCGTGCAGCTCTTTCTGATAGGCATATCCAGTGCGTCCATGGGCGCCGGAAGCATTATCATGGAAATGGAGCGGCTGGGACTTTTTGTCCAGAGTATTCTGTATTTTCTGATCACGGCGGTTGTCTGGATCTCTGTCGGCTGTTACTGCTGGAGTATCTATAAGTATCCGACAGCGCTCATTTCCGTTGTTATGAGCTATCTCGCAACCTATATCATCTGCTGGACGATCCAGTATCGGATCTGCAGAAAAAATCTGGAAGAGATCAATCATAGAATTTTTGAATTGCGGGAGGAAATCCAATGAGTACGGCAATTGAAGTCAGTCATTTAAGAAAAGAATTTCGATTGAAAACAGCGATTAAGGACATTTCATTTTCCGTTGAAGCGGGTACGGTATTTTCGCTTCTGGGGGTAAACGGCGCCGGAAAGACGACAACCATCCGGATATTGACCGGACTTTCAAGACCGACTGCCGGCGATGCGGTTATTCTTGGTCATTCCATCAGCAGAGAATTAGATCTGGTAAAGAAAATATCAAATCTTTCACCACAGGAAACTTCAGTCGCTTCGAATCTTACGGTGCGGGAAAATCTGGAATTTATCGCCGGCATCTACGGCATGAATAAAGCAAAGACAGAAGAAAACACGAACCGGATGATCGCATTATTTTCACTGGAGGAAGTAGAAAAAAGCAAAGCAAAAATCCTTTCCGGCGGCTGGCAGCGGAAACTCAGTATCGCAATGGCGTTGATCACAGAACCGAAGATCCTCTATCTGGACGAACCGACCCTGGGACTGGATGTGCTGGCAAGAAAAGAATTGTGGAACATCATAGAAAAAATCAAAGAGCAGGTGACGATTGTACTTACGACGCACTATATGGAGGAAGCGGAACGGTTATCGGACCGGATTGCCGTTATGGTGAGCGGAGAAATTCAGGCAGTTGGTACTCCGGAGGAATTGAAGGCGCAGACCGGAACAGACACACTGGAAGACGCTTTTATAAAAATCGCGGAGAGGGGAAATGTGGTATGCGGGCATTGATATTCAGTAAACGGACGTGGAAGGAAATTATGCGGGATCCGCTCAGTTATATTTTTTGTCTGGGGTTTCCTGTCGTCATGCTTTTCATTATGACCGCGGTGAATAAAAATATTCCGGAGGAAGCAGGAATGCATCTTTTCGAAATTCAAAGTCTTGCGCCGGGAATTGCAGTCTTTGGACTTTCTTTCGTTATGCTTTTTGCCTGTATTCAGGTTTCAAAGGATCGCTCAACAGCGTTTCTTCTTAGGCTTTATGTTTCCCCAATGAAGCCGTCGGATTTTATCAGTGGTTACACGCTTCCAATGTTATGGACGGCGTTCCTGCAAGAAATTATCACATTTTTTGTTTCTATCATGATCGGGTTTACGGCAGACGTATCGTTTCAGCCGATCCGCCTTATTTTGTGCTTAGCCGCACTGATTCCTGCGGGACTTCTTTTCATCGGCTTCGGACTTTTGTTCGGCAGTCTTTTGAGCGAGAAAGCGGCGCCGGGAATCTGCTCCGTTGTCATTTCCGTGGTATGTTTTCTGGGAGGTATCTGGATGGACGTGGACAGTTTGGGAGGAACGCTTGCAAAAATTTGTCATGTCCTGCCTTTTTATCATGCCGTCCATGCGGCGAGAATTGTTCTGTCCGGTGATTTCGGAGACGCCGGAACTTCCATTTTTGTTCTATTGCTCTACAGTGTTCTTATTTTTCTTTTGGCGGCCTTTGTACTTCGGGAAAAGATACAGAAAGATCTGCGATAAAAATTGCAGAAACAGAGATTCCCTGTTATAATGCAGAAAAAATGACAGGAGGATAAAGGATGGTAAGGTATATCATGTTTGATCTGGATGGCACGCTTACTGAATCCGGACCGGGAATTCTGAATTGTTTTGATCATGCAATGGAAAAAATGAGCGCTTCCTTTCCGGCGGATTTTGATAAAAATCAACTGATCGGACCGCCTCTTTCGGAATCCTTCCGGAATGTCTGCGGATTTGAAGGAGAAGTTCTGGAGCAGGCAATCCGTTTTTACCGGGAACGGTATGCAGAAAAGGGAGCATTTGAGAATTCTTTGTATCAGGGAATTCCGGAACTTTTAACCCGGCTAAAGGAAGAAGGCTGCGTCCTTATGATCGCGACCTCAAAGGCGCTTCCGCTGGCAGAAAAAATAGCGGCTTATTTTCAGATCGATCCTTATTTTCAGTTTATTGCCGGAAGCCTGCCGGATGGGCGGAGAGGGAAGAAACAGGAAGTGATAGAGTATCTCCTTCAGGAAAATAATATCACTGACAGAAATCAGGTTCTGATGGTGGGGGACCGCCGTTATGATGTGCAGGGAGCTTCCGAATGTGGGATCAAAACCATTGGCGTAACTTACGGATACGGAAGCCGGTCAGAACTGGAAGAAGCAGGCGCTTATGCCGTCTGTGATGATACTGAAACGCTTTATGATGCAATCTCTGACTATTTTCAAAGACAGGAAAACATGGGAGAGGGGAGCTTACAATGATTTACACAGAAATGACAAAAAAGGCGATTCGCTTCGCGTTTTGCGCCCATGCCGGACAGATGGACCGTTCCGGCATTCCTTACATTATGCATCCGATCCATCTGGCAGAGCAGATGAGTTCCGAAGATGCCTGTGTTGTAGCGATGCTGCATGATGTTTTGGAAGATACCGATGTAACATTGGAGGAACTGCGCGCAGAAGGTTTTACGGAGACACAGCTTACGGCTTTGCAGCTTCTTACGCATGACGAGGCGGTTCCCTATATGGATTATATCCGGAACTTAAAAGAAAATGAATTGGCAAGGACGGTAAAACTCGCGGATCTTGCCCATAATTCGGACCTTACCCGTCTGGATACCGTGATGGAAAAGGATTTGGAGCGGAACCGTAAGTATGCGGAAGCAATCCGGATTTTAACCAATTAAATACAATATTTATAAAAATTTTCCGATTATGGGTTGACAATACACGAACATATGAATATAATTACATATGAACAGATGAAAATATATAAAATTGAAAAGACAGGAAAGAAAGGATGGAACGAATGGAACAGTTGGAACCAAAAAGCAGCGGTTTTTCCGAAGAGAGTTCAAATGATTTTCTGGCAGCCAGACGCGAGGTGGTAGAGCAGATACTGGAAAAACAGCCGGATGACGAATATCTGTATGAACTTGCGGAACTTTTTAAAGTCTTCGGGGATTCAACCCGGATCAAAATCCTTTATGCACTGTTCGATCATGAACTTTGCGTAGGAGATATCGCGCAGCTTTTAAATCTGAGTCAGTCTTCCGTGAGCCATCAGCTAAGGATTTTAAAAGATGCAAAACTGGTCAAATTCCGCAGGGACGGAAAGATTATTTTTTATTCTCTGGATGACGATCATGTAAGGACCATTCTCAGTATGGGTATGGAACATGTGGAAGAATGATCATAAAAAATGTGGAAGAAAGGGGAAAATATTATGAAGAAAGTATATAAAGTTGAGGTAGACTGCGCAAACTGTGCAGCAAAAATGGAAGAAGCCGTAAAGAATACGCCGGGTGTAAAAGACGCAGCATTAAGTTTCATGACGTTGAAACTGAAAGTGGAATTTGACGAGGGCATAGATCCGGAGCAGGTTATGAAGACTGCTCTTAAGAATTGCAAGAAAGTGGAAAGCGATTGTGAGATCTATCTGTAACCGGATGGACATTATGGGAAAGGAGCGAGAACATTGACGAAGAAACAGAAGAAAGTCCTGTACCGTATTATTCTTGCCTTCGTGCTTTTGATCGCTGCCGCACTTGTCAGCCGTCTCATACCGAGCCTTCCGTTTTTTGTCCCTCCGATCCTGTACCTGATCCCGTATTTTGTGATCGGATATGATATTCTTCTGAAAGCGTGGAAAGGAATCCTGAACAGACAGGTTTTCGATGAGAATTTCCTGATGGCGGTAGCAACGGTTGGAGCCATAGCTCTGGGCGAGTTTCAGGAAGGCGTTGCCGTTATGCTGTTTTATCAGATCGGGGAGCTGTTTCAGAGCTGCGCGGTTGGAAAGAGCAGAAGAAATATTGCCGCCCTTATGGATATCCGGCCGGATTACGCCAATATCATGACGGAAAACGGAATTGAGAAAGTGGATCCGGACGAAGTCGAAGTGGGTACGGAAATTATTGTAAATCCGGGTGAAAAAATTCCGATCGACGGGGTGATCCTGGAAGGAAATACAACGCTGAATACCAGCGCCCTGACCGGTGAAAGTATTCCGAGAGATGCGAAAACGGGTGACGAGGTGATCAGCGGCTGTATCAATATGACTGGCGTGATCAAGCTCAGGACAACAAAGGAATTCGGAGATTCCACCGTATCTAAGATTTTGGATCTGGTGGAGAATTCCAGCATGAAGAAATCCCGTTCCGAGAATTTCATTACAAGATTTGCGAAGATCTATACGCCGGCTGTCTGTTACAGCGCATTGGCGCTGGGGGTTTTACCGCCTGTGATCCGATTGATAGCAGGAATGTCTCCGGATTGGCAGACCTGGGTGATCCGGGCACTTACATTCCTTGTTATCAGCTGTCCGTGTGCACTGGTGATCTCCATACCTCTCAGTTTTTTTGGGGGAATCGGCTGCGCCTCCGCAAAGGGAATCCTTGTAAAGGGCTCCAATTATCTGGAAGCGCTTTCCAATACGAAATATATCGTATTTGATAAAACCGGTACTTTGACGATGGGCGTATTTGAAGTGACTGCGGAATATCCGGCGGAAGGGTATACAAAAGAAGACCTTCTGCGATATGCAGCGTATGCGGAAAGCGGTTCGGGACATCCGATCAGCCTCAGTCTGAAAGCCGCATATGGGAAGACGATCGACCAAAATCAGGTAACAGATATAGAGGAAATTGCTGGGTTCGGCGTATCGGCTGTGGTAGAAGGACAGAAAGTTTATGCCGGAAATGCAAGACTCATGGAGAAAATGCAGATTTCCATTTCCGAATTGCACAGGGAAGGAACAGCTGTTTATACGGCGGTTGACGGCGTTTATGCAGGCTGTATCGTTATTTCCGACCGGATCAAGCCGACTTCTGCGGACGCTGTCGCAGGACTCAAACAAAGCGGGATCCGGAAAACAGTTATGTTAACCGGAGATACGGAGCAGACGGCTCTCCGGGTTGCGAAAGAAATCGGCATCGATGAGGTAAAGAGCGGACTGCTTCCGGCAGATAAAGTAAAAGAAGTAGAAAATCTCCTTGCAGAGAAAAATGAAAAAGAAAATCTGGCGTTTGTGGGCGATGGTATCAACGACGCGCCGGTACTTTCCAGAGCTGATATCGGAATTGCCATGGGCGCTCTTGGTTCGGACGCAGCGATCGAAGCGGCGGATGTAGTTCTGATGGATGACAATCCGGCAAAGATAGCAACCGCCATGCGTATTTCCGTAAAGACGCTTCAGATCGTTAAACAGAATATCGTATTTGCCCTGCTGGTGAAATTTCTCTGCCTTGTTCTGGGTGCTGTCGGACTGGCGAATATGTGGCTTGCGATCTTTGCAGATGTAGGTGTTATGGTGATCGCCGTATTGAATGCGACACGGGCGCTCAAGATAAAGTAAGAAGCCAAAAGAGTAATATACTATTAAAAGCAGCCGTTTTACGGGATACACCTGTAAAGCGGCTGCTTTTTTGAAATCTTTTACAGTTTTTTTGAAATCATTTACAGATTATTCGTGAATCTGCACGTCGTCGATATATACGCTTCCCGGAACGCCCAGAAGGAATTTTAAAGATGCTTCTG
>CANRMC010000114.1 GCA_947631605.1 uncultured Lachnospiraceae bacterium | reverse complement strand
GACTCTTCCACTCTTCTTTCGTAATAAGAAGGATCAGCCTGTGATAAGCTTCCGCCTGACTGCCGAAGCGATGCACGGGACTGATGATCCGGTCCGTCATTTCATGCGTAAACCATGTAAGGAAAAGATAGATCAAAAATGAGAACAACAGATACCGATATTGCAGGATTTCCGCCAATGCCAATCCAAGCCATACCAGATTGAACACAGGGATCAGAACCATCAGAACCCGCATCCAGCTTGGGAATTTTTGAAATGCTTTTTCATTGGAAATTACGTTTCGATCCTTCTTCTTTTTCCCCATGACCATGCGGTAAGCAGCCGCCTCAAATTCCACAGAAAAATCAGGTTTTTCGGACAATTCCCGAATTGCTTCCTTTCTTTCCTCCAACGAGGAAAGGTCTGTATTTTTCAGACAAAGCGTTTCCGCCAGCCGTTTTCTTCCTTCATACGTATGAGCGGTACAGAGAAACTGGTAGAGGGAATTTTCTCCCAAAAGGTCGATATCTTTTGGAAGCGTTTCTTTCGCAAGCAGAAATTCCGAACCGTCGTCAGAAAACGTGTTCCATTCTCCGGTAAACCGTTTCAGGCAGCGATCCAGAACCGTGACCTTTGCTTTTGCATCCGATATTTTTTCCTGAATACCGGAATGATACCGAACCAGCAGCACAAAAATAAGAATGGATAATCCACCCATTCCGCCATAAGGAATGCTATGATCTGAAATCCCCAGATAAATAAGAACCACTGCGGCAAGAAAAAAGATGAGCCGTAAAACAGATACCATCGTGAACCTGCGGTTCCAGAATACCAGCTGTTTTTCGCCCGCCGCTTTTTCTTCCATATAATGATTATACATCCTTCACGCTCCCAAACTATTCTTCTTTCTTATCCTGCTTCTTATCTGCTTTTTTATCATCCTTCTTTACGGTTGTCTCATCATAAATCCGATCGCCTTTTGCATACATAACGATAGGAACGATAAAAAAGAAAACTGAAATCACAAGAAAAGCAATCGCCATCGTCATTTTATGAAGCATTATCATACCGATCCCGCAGCACAGCATAAGAATCGCACAGACAATAAAATTTTTTTCCGCTTCCGTCATTTTCCCTTTCATGGTAAGTATACCCTCCAATGTTATATTTTAACCAGATTACCATAATACCGGATCTGAATCAAGACTTCCGGATTTTTCATTGCTATATATTCTCAGATAATTCTTGATTTTTATCTTTTCCCGTATTAGAATATATTTATATTTTTTGCACAAAATATGATAAAAAGGAGATTAAAGGTATGGGAAAGAATAGTTTTTTTGGCGGTCTGGCAAAATTCACGCTTGCGGCCGCAGCCGTTACGGGAATCTGTTACATGTTCAAGGATGAAATCAAAAGTTCTAAAGCCTATCAGGATTTAGACGTAGACAACAAGATACAGAAAGCAAAAACAGCGATCAAAGATACAACGACTGCCATCAAAGAAAAGGCACAGGAAAAAGCGCCTTGGCTTTCAAATGAAGAATCCATCATTGATGACAATGAGATCATCTTAGACGACGCCGCTCCATCCGAGCGTGATTATGTGTCTCTGGATTCTGACGGAGCAGCTTACGAGGCAGCCGCAGAAGCACCGGCTGACGAGGAGGCAGAAGCACCGGCAGATGAAGATGCGGAGGCTCCTGTTACCGAGGATGAAGAACCGGTTGCAGAGGATGAAGAGCTGGTTACGGAGGATACCCCTTCCGATAACGATGCAGATACGATCCTGATGTAATAAAATTTCAAAATAATGACAAAAAATTACGCAGCGGTATAGAGCCGCTGCGTATTTTATGTTATAATATGTTTCATAAATAAGGTCCGCTTATACAATTCATTCCGGGGGAGGATAGAACAAAACATGAAACAATTTCAAATATCTTATACGGACAATGATATGCTTTGTCAAAAACTGGATGAGATCGATCAGTGGTGCAGCACCCATTCTGCCTATACGAAAATATTCCGAATTTATTCTGAGGATATGGATTTTAACCATATCCGGCAGATATGCGACGTTCTGGACAAAAAAATGCCCGACGCACTCTATCTCGGCTGCACAACCAACGCAAATATCTTAGACGGCGCTCTGGCAAACGCCAAAGTGCTTCTCACCTGCACCGTCTTTGAATATGAAACAACGAAGGCGCAGATCCTTCAGTTTCCGTTTCTTGAGCAAACCGTAAAAGAAGATGTGGAAAAACTCCGCGCCTGCTGTTTGGAAAATCCCTGGATAAGCGCTATCGAAATGCACGCCACCATTATGGATATGTCAATGAAAGAATTCTGCGATGAGATGACAACGCTTCCGAAAAATATCCAGGTATTCGGCGGCGGCGCTTTTAATCCGAATATGGACGATGACACTGCGGCTGTCTTTTCCAAAGGCAACGGTCTTCTGGAGCATGGCATCATTTTCCTTCTTCTGGGCGGAGAAGATTTCCATACATACAGTACCTTTATTTCCGGCTGGAAGCCGCTGAAACGAAGATTCCGCGTTACGAAAGCCAATCGGGAGCTTCTTTATGAACTGGACGGAAAACCAGCTTTCGAAATATACCAGAAATTCCTGAACATCAATAAAAATGATAAATTCTTTTCCAACACTCTGGAATTTCCGCTTTTTGTAGAACATGATGATGTTGATATCCTGCGCTGCCCATTGGCAGTCAATGACGACGATTCTCTGGTTATGTCCTCAGATATGCAGGAAGATACGATTGTAAGACTCGCTTACGGCGATCCGGATACGATCCTTACCAGTATCAAACGGGACGGACAAAAAATTGCGGATTTCCAGCCGGAGGTGATCCAGACTTTCTCTTGTGCTGCCAGAAGAGCTTTCTGGGGAGATGAAAATATCAGCGACGAAACCCTTCCGTTTTTCAGCGTCGCGCCTACCACAGGTTTCTATACGCACGGAGAATTTCTGCGCATGAAAGGCGATATGCTGAATTTCAATGTCACCCTGGTTCTGGCTGCCATGCGGGAAGGAGAACCGAAAAACGAAAAGCCGGTAAACATCTATGATTCCCAGTTGGATAACATAGACAAGATTCCGATCATCCGGCGGTTCGTCTCCTTTATCGAAGCCTCCACGGCTGAGCTGGAAGAGATCAACATGAAACTTGCCATGACTTCTATCACCGACGGACTTACCCGATTATACAACCGTTCGGAGATTGAAAGACGGATTCACAGCGCGCTTGATAAACGGGAATCAAAATCGACCGGAAATAATATTTCCCTCATCATGCTGGATATTGACAATTTCAAAAAAGTAAACGATATTTTCGGACACAAGGAAGGCGATCATGTCATTCAGGGACTCGCAAATGTCCTGCGAAATGAAACCATCGGCGTTCACTCCTGCTTCCTTGGCAGATGGGGCGGCGAGGAATTTATGGTACTTCTTTCCGATTCGGATGCCGATTATGCCGTCGTTCTCGCAGAAAAGATACGGACGGCTTTTGCAGCGCTCACTTATGAGATCGCGACGCCGCAGACCGTCAGTATCGGGGTCACGCAGGCAAAAGACGGCGAGGACGCAGATACCATTTACAACCGTGTAGATAAGGCTTTATACACAGCCAAAGCCAACGGCAAGAATCAGGTTGTCAGAATGGACTAACGGAAGGAGAATGACAATGAGCGATATTTTCAATAATGAAATATTTGAAGCCTTTGCAGGCGCTGCCGACAATGTATATATTTATGTATGCGATATGGCAACCGATATTTCCCGCTGGTCCAGGAGCGCTGTCGATTATTTTGCACTGGAGGATGAATATATCTCAAACGCTGCGACTGTATGGGCGGAACGTATCCATCCGGATGATATCGATCTCTATACCGACGATATCACAAAGGTTTTCGCCGGCACGAAAAAAACTCATGACTGTCAGTACCGCGCCAAAAATTATTTAGGAGAATATGTCTGGGTAGAATGTAAAGGCAGCGTGATCCGCGACAATAACGGAAACCCTAAGATCTTTGCGGGGCTTATGACCAGGATCGACGGTCAGAGTAAATATGACAACCTTACGGGACTTTTGACCACACAAAGCCTGCGTGATTTTGATTTTACCAGCCAGACCGGCGCTGCGCTTCTCTTTGGGATCGACGGCTTCCGGAAAGTAATGGGACATTACGGTTACAATACCGGAGATGAAATACTGGTGGTATTTGCCAAAAAAATAAAATCCATGTGCAAACCAAACTGGAAACTCTTCCGCTTCAGCGGTGATGAATTCCTGCTTCTGGCATTTTCCGAAAACAGGAAAAATATATGTGACTTCTATAAAAAAGTCTGTCAGGAAACAGACGTCATTGAATTAAAAGACGGGCGCAAGGTAGGAATCTCCGCTTCCGCCGGCGGCGTCTGCTTTCCGGAAGACGCAGACACCAGAGAAGTCCTCATCAACAAACTGGAACATTCTCTGGAATATGCAAAAAATACGGATCGTGGAACGCTGGTATTTTTCTCCGAAGAAATTGCAAGAAAGCATGAACGGGGCGAAATCCTGCGTGAAGATCTGAAACACTGTATCAAAAATGATTTTCAGGGTTTTGAATTATACTACCAGCCGCTGATCCATCCGGAGAAACAGACGATCGTCGGCTGTGAGTGTCTGCTCCGGTGGCAGGGCGAAAAGATCAAGGATTCCTATCCGATCGAATTCATAAAAGTTCTGGAAGATTACGGCGGGATCCGCGAAGTCGGTTACTGGGTTATGGAACAAGCCATAAAACGGCAGGTAGAATGGCGGGATACATACAAAAATCTATGGGTAAGCTTCAACGTATCTTATCAGCAGTTCATGGACGACGCCTTTGAAGAACGTCTGGATCTCTATGCGAAGAAATACAACGTCCGTCCGGAGGATATGATCATCGAGCTTACGGAAAGCTGCGCCGTCAGCAATCCAAAAGAACTTGCGTCCATGTTTAACCGTCTCCGGCGGCGGGGCTTTAAGATCGCTCTGGATGATTTCGGCACGGCATATGCTTCTCTGGAAATGCTGAAATCCCTTCAGGTGGACTACATCAAGATCGAACACTCCTTTGTAAGGGAGCTTGCCGAGCCGGGACATGATATTGATTTTGTAATTATTGATAACCTTCTGGAGCTGTGCCGCCATCTCGGCTGTCAGTCTATCGTAGAAGGCGTTGAAAACAGCCAAGTTGCGGATATTGTAGGAACCATGGATGCAAATCTGCTTCAGGGATATTATTATTCCCGTCCGGTCTGTCTGGAAGATTTTGAAAAACTTCTTGCTGCCGATCAGGAAACAAAAGAGGCAAATACGAAGGATGTGAAATAATGAGTAAGAAAGAAACAAAAGAAGCGAAAGAAACGAAAGAAGCCACAAAACCAAACATCTTTGAGAAGCTATTTCATCTGAAAGAAAACCACACGGATGTGAAAACAGAGATCATTGCCGGAATCACAACATTTATGACAATGGCGTATATTCTGGCAGTCAATCCGAGTATTCTGTCCGTCACCGGCATGGACAGCGGCGCCGTATTTACGGCAACTGCTCTTTCCTCCATGCTGGCAACGCTCCTTATGGCAATCTTTGCCAACTATCCGTTTGTACTGGCGCCTGCCATGGGACTGAATGCATATTTTGCATATACGGTTGTTCTTCAAATGGGTTATACATGGCAGATGGCGCTCGCCGCCGTATTCTGCGAGGGTATTATTTTCATCCTACTTTCCCTTACCAACGTGCGGGAAGCAATCTTCAACGCGATCCCAATGAACCTGAAGCATGCGGTTTCCGCAGGAATCGGTCTTTTCATTGCATTCATCGGTCTTCAGAATGCAAAAATCGTAGTAGACAGTTCCACGCTGGTATCGATCTATTCATTCAAAAATTCTGTAAAAAACGGAATGTTTACAACAGAGGGGATCACCGTACTTCTTGCGCTGCTTGGTATTCTGATCACCGGAATCATGCTTGTAAAGAATGTAAAGGGAAATATGCTGTGGGGTATTTTGATCACTTGGGCTCTGGGTATGCTCTGCCAGCTCACCGGACTTTATCAGCCGGATCCCGAAGCCGGATTTTTCAGTATGTTTCCGGATTTTTCCTCCGGTTTCAGTATTCCGGATATGAGTTCCACCTTCTTTAAGATGGATTTCTCCAAATTACTGTCATTGGAATTCTTTGCTGTATTATTTGCATTTTTATTCGTAGATTTATTTGATACGCTGGGTACGCTGATCGGCGTTGCCTCCAAAGCCGATATGCTGGATGAAAACGGTAAACTGCCGAGGATCCGGGGCGCTCTTCTTTCCGACGCTATCGGAACCTCAGCCGGCGCGGTATTCGGAACCTCTACGACCTCAGCATTTGTGGAAAGCGCTGCCGGCGTTGCGCAAGGAGGACGGACTGGTCTTACTGCCATCGTCGCAGCTATCCTG
>CANRMC010000113.1 GCA_947631605.1 uncultured Lachnospiraceae bacterium | reverse complement strand
CAGGAAATTGTCTCGATCTTCCCATTACGAAGAACATCTACCGATACGATCACATCTTTCATTTCCCCACCGTATGCGCCTGCATTCATAACGACCGCACCGCCCAAGGTTCCCGGTATGCCGGAAGCAAATTCCAGACCGGTAAGGCTGTAGTCCTTGGCTCTTGACGCAAGATGTGAAAGAAGCGCTCCCGCTTCTGCATATAGTTCTTCCCCGTCTATCGTAATTTTATGAAAACTATCATAAATCTGTATTACGGTTCCATCAATACCGCTGTCCGAAACAAGAAGATTGCTTCCGTTACCAATGATCATATACGGTTCGTTTTCTTTTTCACACTGGGCGATAACGGCTTGTATCTCTTCTACGGAAGAGACTTTATAAAATTTTTTTGCAGGTCCTCCGGTCCGAAACGTGGTATGCAGTTTCATAGGCTCATTCTGCAAACAGATCATAGCTTACGACTCCATAAAAATAAATTCTATAATGCATACTATCTATCATACATTATAGAATTTATTTATTCAATGTGAATTTTACAAGAAATTTTTTTCAAAAATCTTATTTTCTTATCGAAGTTGTCAAAGTCTGAAATACTATGCCTCTTCTACAATTTCTCCATCTTCAAGCCTGATGACTCTATGCGTCTGCTTTGCAATATCCTGGTCATGTGTCACAATTAGGATAGTTGCCCCATATTTACGGTTTAACTCCTGCAAAATATCAATCACATCCTGACTGTTTTTCCGATCAAGGTTTCCAGTGGGTTCATCACATAAAAGGATTTCCGGACGGTTCATCAAAGCCCTCGCTATGGCAGTCCTCTGCTTTTGCCCTCCGCTCAACTCACTCGGATAATGCAATTCTCTTTCTTTTATACCGAGTAAAGCAACCGTCTTTTCATAATAATCCATATCCAATTCCTTCTTTATCATTGACGGAAGCAGAATGTTTTCCTTCACATTCAATTCCTCTATTAAGTTGAACTCCTGATACACAAAACCAATATATTCTAATCTGATTCTGGCAAGCTGTTTATCACCAAGACTATAAATATCTGTATCATGAATATAAACATTTCCTTCGTCCGGTTTCAGCAGGCCCCCGATAATATTCAAAAGCGTTGATTTGCCGCTTCCGCTTTTTCCCGTAATCGCTACAAATTCCCCTTCCTCTATATGAAAGGATACATTTCTTGTTGCGTTGACATTAATGTTTTTTTCAGAAAATACCTTATTCAGTTTTTCCGCCACAACTATATTTTTTCTCTCCATATATTTCCACCTAAAAATTCGCATTTTGGATATTTATAATAATATTATCTTGTTTCATTTGATGGTACTGCCATATTGTTGTCAGAATCATAAGCAGTAATCCAGTCAGCGTAATGACCACAACTGCCGCAATCCAATGACCGCTGAAATAATCATAGAATTCCATGTTCAGCTGCCAAAGCGGCGGGTACTCATCATCCGGCCAAAAGCTGGTAGGAATCTGCTGTTGTATCTTATTACATATAAACTGAATGAATGAAACGCCCAAAACGGCAACCACAATCCCTTCAAAGGGATAATATATATTTTGCAGAATCAACAGCCTCCTGAGATCTTTTTGTCCTGCGCCCAAGGCCCTTAATAAAGACAGGTTTCTCTTCTGCTGATTTAACCGAAGGTTCATGATATAATACAAAGCGATGCTGCCGCTGATGATCAGATTTATAACCATCATAGCAAATATGCACATCTGCCCCTTCCTGTTCATACTGACTTTTTCAAGCAGATAAAAATTAGAATTCATATCCAATCCGGAATCTTCCTTTAATGTGCCATACCACACAGATGCAAAATCATGAATCTCTTGATCCGGCACATCTACCCGAAACGTAGTGAAATTTCTTGTATTAACATTCCATTTGGAAAAAGCGGAAACAGAAGTGAAAATCCAGACGCTTGATCCTTCCGTATTATCACCGATATAGGTATGTACAAAATCATCATCTACGGCAGCAATAGCACCGATTCTGGGATTTATGTTCCTGCGCTTTCCCACTGCAAGACCTATGTACCTGACCAGATTTCCTGCATTATCTTTTACATGCTTCTCATATACCAGGTAATCTTCAATATCTGCCAACATCTCAAAATTAATGCTGTCCTCTTCTTCTGATAATACAATGTCGCAAAGAGGCAGTCTGTCGCCCACCGTAAAAACCCCTTCGGCGTCTTTCTTTCGGTTTTCTGCCACTACCACAACAACGTCTTCACCGTTTTTTATTTTCTCAGGATTGATTTCTCCCGCTTGTATATAATCCGAAAGCAGACTCAGTTCATCGTCAGTAAGTCCAATGGTGGAAACCCGGAAAACCGCTTCATCCGAAGCAAATCCTATACTGTTAAGAGAGGCTTCCTGAGATTCATACCTGGTGTTTTCATATTCCTTCTCAGAGGGTGCGAAATCCCGAATATCATATTCCTGCAAAAACTCCAGTTGTTCCGTATCCTGTCCGGAGTATACCAATTTTGTAGAATTATCAACTGCGGATGCATAATAACTCTTCACATATCCGGAATCCAAAATCCGGTTGACACTGGAGACCGAAATCCCAGTGTCGTGCTGGGTTTCCACATCATACCAAGCCATTGGCAGCCTGGCGGTGGCTGAAAAATCACATCCGACAAGATTATTATTTTCCAGATAATATAATTGTTCGCTACTGAGATATTTGCTTTTTTGTTCAAAATAAAGGAACGTATATAAGGTTATCAGCATCATAATCGAAATAATGACAGTCATGCATATATCCGGTTTTAGAATTCTATCTCTGACAAGTCTGCCCCAGCCTCGGCGGACAGCTTTTTCGGTTCCGTTTTTCGTTTTTCGGAAATGTCGCATCCTTTTCTTAATATTCAAGACATTTTTTCTGCATATCATGATCCCAATCACGCTGATGATACAAATAACGAAAAAGACTGTGCAGGCAGAAAAAAGATACGGATTCCATGTCACGGCTTTTAAATATGCTTCCATATGAAAGGCCGGATAAATTCTCAGATTCAGTATATATTTTTGAACGAGAAGCATGATTCCATATATCCCTGTACCGATAATACAGCCGACAGCGATACCGCTTATTGCTATCACAAGCATCTCGCACACAAACATCTTTGCAATCGTAAAAAAATCGACTCCAAGCTGATATAAGGTTCGTAATTCTTTCTTCCGCTCAGCAAGTACCCTTGCAACCATTCCAAAGAGGGCAAGCGCGGCAATAATGGCAATTAATGTCCCGACTGCCGGTATGATCCTGCCCGTCAGAAAATCGGCATAATAGACGCCTTTTTCATAATTCCCCCATACCTCGTCCATATTGTCTTCCTGTGATACCAATGTAATGCCCAATGCTTCTTCATATGCATAACATCTTCCCCATTGTCTGCTTATTTTCCATGGTTCTATCTGATATTTTGCATTCAATTCATCAGTCAGATCATATCCCGCTTCTACATCGTTATCCTGTATAAAAGCGCTCACGTAAGATGACGGTGGAAATTCCCCGATGTATGACGAAGAAAGAAATACCGTCGGAGCCTCATATATAACATTTGTATCAAAATACAACTGGTCCGGATACCGGTTATATGGCAGACCATCCTGGCTGTCGTTTTTATTCTCAAAAATTCCGGAGATTGTAAACTGCCGTTCTTCCACAAAGTTCCTGTCGTTATCATATAAACGGACATTCACGGTTTCTCCCGGCAATGGATTTATGCCCCAGCCATAAGCAGTTGTCACATCAATCGCAATCTCATCCGCATTTGCGGGATAATGCCCCTTTATACAGCTTAAATGAAAGATATGCTCCGACTCCGGACTGTCAAATGCCGCAATACTATAGAAGGTTTCCGTCCCGCTTGCCGCATATCCCAGCTCATAATAAACGCCGCATCCTTCAACTCCGATGCGGTCTGAACGGATATCGGCGGCAACTTCAGGTTCCACATGGTAAATCGCCCAGTCAAAGTTGCCTGTATTATCCAGATCATGCTCAATTTTCTGCAGTTTTGCGCTGTTCACAAGATATACGTTGCATACCAGTCCCGCAGTTACTATCATAATAAGGAACAGGATATTGAACAGCATCCGCTTATGTTTGAACCAATATTTAATTGAGAGAAAGCATTCATATCTTTGCAATCATATCACTTCCAATGATAATAGTATCCGTATCCGGAGACCGTTGCGCTTGTTGACTATTAGCCTTAATTCTTGCTGCCCCTGCAATTGGCACTGCATATTTTAAATCAGATATATAAGCTTGATACGGGAATTGTTTTGAAGTTTTTTAACTTCTTTTTCGCTCGAACCTACAGAAAATCTTGTATACTCTCCATTCTCCTTTGCCGGAGTGGCAGCAACCGGTAATGAAACAATCCCAACCAGTAGACAGGTAACAATAAACATTTTTAATATTCTCTTCATAAGCATACCTTTAATTTCTAACTTCGTCAACAAATATTACTTTTTCAATCACTCTCCATTTTGAAAAATAGCATGAAATTTCTTATCGAAGTTGTCTATGTTATCAATCCTGAAACGTTCGGAGTGCCTCTATCGTCTGCGTGATCAGATTGTCTAATTCCCAGCCCAGCATTTCAGCGCCTCGTTCAATCACCTCTCTGGAACAGCCGGCAGCGAAGTTTTTATTCTTAAACTTTTTCTTTACTGACTTTAATTCCAGATCCTGTACGCTCTTGGAAGGACGCATGATAACCACCGCGCCGATCAAACCGGTCAGTTCATCGACTGCATACAAAACTTTTTCCATCTCATGTTCCGGTTTTATATCCACAGTGATTCCATAACCATGACTGGCAACTGCATGTATCAGCCTTTCATCGATACCACGCTCCCGCATGATTTCCTGCTCCTTGATACAGTGCTGATCAGGATATTGCTCAAAGTCCAGATCATGTAAAAGACCGACGATTCCCCAGAAATCCTGTTCCTCCTCATATCCAAGTTTTGCTGCAAAATACCGCATCGTGTTTTCCACCGTCTCTGCATGTTTTAAATGAAATTCATCCTGATTATATTCCGTCAGCAGGTTCCATGCTTCTTCTCGCGTCATCTTTCTTTCCTTCCTTTTCCAATGCCTCTATGCTTTACTCAATGTTTCATTCATACTTCCGGTCCGATACCCTTTCAGATCCAGCGTTACATACGTAAATCCCAGTTCAGAAAAACGGGTATATACCTTTTCTCTTACTTCCGGTTCTGTCAGACGTTCCAGTTCTTCCGGCAAGGCTTCAATCCTTGCCAGCATACCGTGCATCCGCACCCGGAACTGGCGGAATCCAAGTTCAAACAGAAGCTGCTCCGCCTGTTCCACCATCGCAAGTTTTTCTTCACTGATTGTCTCTCCATAGACGAATCTGGAAGCAAGACATGCAAAGGACGGTTTATTCCAAACCGAAAGTCCGCGTTCTTTCGCAAGCTCCCGGATTTCGTTTTTTGTAAATCCAGCAGTCCGAAGCGGGCTTTCGATTCCCAGTTCTTTGATGGCTTGCAGCCCCGGACGGTAATCGCCCAAGTCGTCCATATTCGAACCCTCAGACACATATTTTATCTGATTTTCTTTTGCAATATATAAGATTTTCTGAAAAAGTTCTTTTTTACAAAGATAGCAGCGGTTTTTTGGATTTCCCCGAAATTCCTCTCTTTCCATTTCTTTGGAATGGAAGACAATCTGTTTGATATGCTTCTTCTCACAGAAATCGATTGCCTCCTTCAATTCCCTGCGCGGGATCAGACAGGAATCCGCCGTTACCGCAACCGCATTTTCTCCCAGCACTTCATGCGCCACATCCAATAAAAATGTGGAATCCACGCCGCCGGAAAACGCCACTGCTACGCTTCCCAACTCCGAAAGCCTTGTACAAAGCGCCTTGTATTTCTCCTGAATATCCATACATTTTTCTCCATCAGTCATTTCCAAATAACGGCGTTGACAGATACCGGTCGCCGGAATCCGGAAGCAGAACCACGATATTCTTTCCGGCATTCTCCGGACGTGCCGCCAGAATAGAAGCCGCTTTCAGGGCTGCGCCGGAAGAAATTCCTACAAGGATTCCTTCGCTTACCGCAAATGCTCTTCCTTCTTCAAAGGCGTCCTCATTTTCGATCGCGAGGATTTCATCATATACAGATGTATTCAGAACCTCCGGTACAAATCCTGCTCCGATTCCCTGAATCTTGTGAGCGCCCGCCGTTCCTTTGGAAAGAACCGGACTGGTTGCCGGCTCAACGGCAACGACTTTCACATTCGGATTCTTTTCTTTCAGATATTCGCCAACGCCGGTAATCGTACCGCCGGTTCCGACGCCTGCTACAAAAATATCTACCTTACCGTCTGTCTGCTCCCAGATTTCCGGTCCGGTAGTCGCCTTATGAACAGCCGGATTCGCAGGATTCACAAACTGTCCAAGAATCATGGAGCCCGGAATTTCCTTATTCAGC
>CANRMC010000112.1 GCA_947631605.1 uncultured Lachnospiraceae bacterium | reverse complement strand
TTAAAATGCTTTCTGTTTTTTTATCATAGCCAGCACTTGATCAAGCGCCGTCTGATAATCTCCCTCATATTCAAAACCAGCCGCCCGTATATGTCCGCCGCCGCCGAATGACTGTGCGATTACGCTGACATTTACAATGGACTTGGAACGCAGGCTGAATTTATATCCGCCCTTCATATGATAGGCAAAGATTGCCGTATCTACGGTGTCCGTCTGACGCAGCTGCTCCACGATTCCTTCCGTATCTCTGCTTCCTGCATGGAATTCCTGATACATTTCCTCTGTAACAAGCCCGAATATGACACGTCCGTCAAAATAAAGCGTCGAGTCAAGAATCGTCTTTGCCATTAAACAGTTCTGCGCATAGGTTTTCTTATAAAAGGTATCGTCTATGATCTTATCCGATTTCACACCCTTGGAAAGAAGTATACCGGCAATTTCCATGGTTCTTCTTTGCGTACAGCTAAATTTAAAGACGCCGGTATCATGAACGATTCCCAGATAAAAACACTCCGCCGTTTCCCGATTCATTTCTTCCGGCTCCAGAAGTCCGCAGAGAACTTCACAGGTTGATGAAGCGTCCGGCTCTACATAACTAAGCTCGCCAAAGCCCTCATTGGAAATATGATGGTCGATATTGACGGTATGCTCTGCGTTTTCAAAAATGCACGCAAATCTCCCATGCCGCTTCATATCGGAACAGTCAAGGGAAACTGCAAGGTCATATTTCATATCCTTCGGTTCGTGACAGACCGAATCTGCGCCTGCAAGGAAACAAAAATCATCAGAAAATTCTTCCAGAAATACAGTTGCTTTCTTTTCCGGATATTTATCACAGATAAACTGATAAAGTCCCAATGTAGAGCCGACGCAGTCGCCGTCAGGCCGGATATGCCCCTGAATTGCAATCGTGTCCGCCTCTTCTATCATTGTTATAAACTGTTTTTTTGCTTCTTCTCTACTCATCGTCATCCGCAGCCTGCTCCTCTCTGCTCCGTTCGTTCATCTCACGGTTGATATCGTCGATTTTCTTGGACATAGTAACGCCGTATTCGATGGACTGATCCAGTATGAAATGCAGTTCCGGCGTGTTTCTAAGGTTCAGGGACGAAGCCAGACACCGTCTGATATATCCGTTTGCAGAATTTAGGCCTGCAAGCGTTTTCTCCGCTTCTTCCTTATCCCCTAATACACTGATATAAGCTTTGCACTGCTTTAAGTCCGGCGCCACAATGACGCTTACAACAGATGTAACGGCGCCGATCCTTGGATCTTTTAATTCATTTCGGATAATATGGCTGAGCACCCGCTGTACGTCACTGTTGATCCTGGAATTTTTATGACTGTTTTTCCTCATAATCTACTCCTATCTCGGAACCTCTACCATGGTATATGCTTCAATCTGATCCTCTTCTTTAATGTCATTGAAGTTTTCAAAAACAAGACCGCATTCAAAACCGGCTTTTACTTCCTTCACGTCATCCTTGAAACGCTTCAGGGACGCCAGTTTTCCTTCAAAGATCTGCTCGCCTTCCCTGGAAATACGGACGGAACAGTTTCTCTGAACCATGCCGTCCAGCACATAGGAACCGGCGATCGTTCCCACGCCGGACGCCTTGTAGATCTGGCGGACTTCCGCATGGCCGATGACTTTTTCTTCATAGATCGGATCCAGCATACCTTTCATGGCGGATTCAATATCTTCAATCGCATTATAAATGACGCGGTACAGTCTGACGTCGACTTTTTCCCGATCGGCAAGTTCCTTTGCCTGTGCATCCGGACGGATGTTAAAACCGATAATGATCGCATCGGATGCAGAAGCTAAGATCACGTCCGATTCATTGATAGCGCCGACGCCTGCATGAATACATTTAATAACAATTTCATCATTGGAAAGCTTGAGAAGGCTCTGCTTTACCGCCTCTACGGAACCCTGCACATCTGCCTTGATGATAAGGTTCAATTCCTTCATACTGCCTTCCTGCATTTTGTTAAAGAGATCGTCGAGCGACATTTTAGACTTCGTCTCTGCGATCAGATTCTCTTTTCCTCTGGTAATAAACGCTTCGGAAATCTGTCTTGCTTCTTTTTCCGTATTGGTAGCAATAAAGATTTCACCGGAGTTCGGTACGCCGTTCAGACCGAGTATTTCAACCGGCGTAGACGGAAGCGCTTCCTTTACCCGACGCTGCTTATGGTCGAGCATGGCTCTTACCCTGCCGTTTACATTTCCGATCGCGATACAGTCGCCGACTTTTAAAGTACCTTTCTGCACCAGAACGGTAGCTACCGGACCGCGTCCCTTATCCAGACGCGCTTCAATGACAACGCCTCTTGCTTTCCGGTTTTTGTTTGCCTTAAGTTCCAGAATCTCGGAGGTAAGAAGTATCATTTCCAGCAGATTATCCAGACCTTCTTTTGTATGTGCGGAAACCGGACAGAATATCGTAGAACCGCCCCAGTCTTCCGGAACCAGACCGTATTCGATCAATTCCTGCTTTACACGGTCAACATTTGCGCTTTCTTTATCTATCTTATTGATCGCAACTATGATCTCGATTCCGGCTGCTTTTGCGTGGTTGATCGCCTCAATCGTCTGAGGCATAACGCCGTCGTCGGCGGCAACTACAAGAATTGCTATATCCGTAGAACGGGCGCCCCGCATACGCATGGCGGTAAACGCCTCATGTCCCGGCGTATCCAGAAATGTAATTCTCTCATCATTTACTTTTACCACATATGCGCCGATATGCTGGGTGATACCGCCGGCTTCCTCTTCCGTAACGGAAGTCTTCCGGATCGCATCCAGAAGCGAAGTCTTACCGTGGTCGACATGTCCCATGACGCATACAACCGGCGGACGCTTGCTTAAGGTTTCTTCCGGATCTTCCACATCCTTCAGAATTTCCTCGATCATGTCAACTTTTTCTTCTTCGTCTGCTATAAAGTTATATTCCAAAGCAATTTCCGCTGCGTCGTCAAAGGATAATTCCGTATTAACTGTTACCATCTTTCCTTCTAAGAAAAGCTTCTTTATCATGGCGTTTACAGGCACTTTCAGCTTATCCGCCAATTCCTTTACGGAAAGACTTTCCGGAAGAATAATAGACTTTATTGTCGGCTCCTCCGGCTGCTTCGGCTGTGGTTTCGTTGCCGGAGCAGGTTTTTGCTGATTGTTCTTCCTGTTTCCGGCAGGCGTGCCGTTCTTTCCTGCTGCCGGCTGCAGTTTCCTGTTCGGCTGTGGATTCTGTTTCAGCTGTCCCTGCGGCTTCTGACCGTTCGGACGTACCGCTCCCTGCGGACGTTTTGCCTCTCCGGTGTGCTCTGGTTTTACTGCCGGACGTTTTGCCTCGCCGGTATGCTCTGGTCTTGACGAAGGACGCTTTGCCTCGCCGGTATGCTCTGGTTTTACTGCCGGACGCTTTGCTTCACCTGTGTGTTCAGGCTTTGCTGCCGGACGTTTTGCTTCACCTGTATGCTCTGGCTTTGCTGCCGGGCGCTTTGCTTCCCCGGTGTGCTCAGGCTTTGCTGAAGGACGTTTTACTTCTCCGGTATGCTCTGGCTTTGACGCCGGACGCTTTGCTTCGCCGGCATGCTCAGGCTTTGCTGAAGGACGTTTCCGCACTTCCGGCGTTCTGGCTGCCGGTTTTTTTACTTCGTCCGTTTTTATTTCCTTTTGTTTTACCGCCGGCTTTTTTGCCTTTCCTTCCTTTGGCGGTTCTTCCATATACTTAGATCTGACAAACCGCATCAATTCTTCGTCAATACTGCTCTGCGGTTTGATTCCTTCTTTTTTCTTGCTCAGAATCATAAGCAGATCGTTACTTGTAATTGTCTTTCCTGTTTCTTTTGATAATTCTTTCGCAAACTCGTGTACTCGCATAGATTACACCTCCAAATCTTTTTTCAGATCAAAACGTTTCTTAAATTCATTTCCAAATCCCTGATCTGTAACTGCTACCGTTGTCCTCGCTTCTTTTCCGATCAAATGTCCCAGTTCATCCATATTACCGTAAATAATAAACGGGACTTTGTAATACCGGCACTTATTCATAAATTTTTTCTTCGTATTGTCTGACGCGTCTTCCGCTATAATGACAAAACATGCGCTGCCGCTTAAGATCGCCTGTTCTGTCATATATCCGCCGCTTACTACTTTTCCGGCTTTCGAAGCGAGACTGATGAGTGATAATGGATTCTTCGTCAATTTTCATTCAGCTCCCTGCTTAAAGTTTCATTTACTTCATCGCTGATCTGCATATTCAATGCGCGGTTCCATGCGTTCTTTTTTACTGCCTGCTGAAAACAGGCCGTATTCGGACACAGGTAAGCGCCTCTTCCATTCATTTTTCCGGTCTTATCCAGACATACCGTATTTTCCGGCGTCCGGATCAATCGGATCAGCTCGTTTTTCGGTTTCATTTCCCGGCAGCCTACACATTGCCGGAGAGGAATTTTTTTTGTCATTCTAATTACTCCTCATTAGACTCCTCATCAGATTCTTCATCGGATTCTTCGTCATACGCTTCATCGGATTCTTCGTCATACGCTTCATCGGATTCCTCATCATATTCTTCATCGGATTCCTCATCATATTCTTCATCATACGCTTCGTCAGATTCTCCGTCATACTCTTCATCATATTCCTCGTCATACTCTTCGTCGTACTCCTCGTCATACGCTTCATCGTATTCCTCGTCATATTCTTCATCATAATCATCCTGTGCGGAATCGGAGATCAGTCCCAGTTCCCTTGCCTGAGACTCGCTCTTTATATCGATCTTATATCCAGTAAGACGGGCAGCAAGACGGGCATTCTGTCCTTCCTTGCCGATTGCAAGGGATAACTGGTAATCCGGAACGATAACGCTTGCCGCATTTCCGTCTTCGGAAATGGTAACGGATATTACTTTTGACGGACTTAACGCATGTTCAATAAAAACTGCCGGATCTTCATCCCACTCAATGATATCAATTTTCTCGCCCTTCAGGTCATCTACAATATTATTAACTCTGGTTCCGTTGAGTCCGACGCAGGCGCCTACAGGATCCACCTTTTCATCATTGGAATATACGGCTATCTTGGTTCTGGAACCGGCCTCTCTGGAAATGCTCTTTATCTCAACCGTTCCGTCTGCTACTTCTGTCACTTCCTGCTCGAAGAGACGCTTTACAAGCTCCGGATGAGTTCTGGAAACCAGAATCTTGAATCCCTTCGGTGTCTGTCTTACTTCCACGACATAAAGTTTTATCCGGTCACCTCTGTTATAAGTTTCTCCCGGTGCCATTTCCGAACGGTTCAGAATGACGTCGGTCTTCTCATCCAGACTGATACTTAAATTATCTCCTACAAAACGCTGAACCACGCCGGTCATGATATCTTTTTCCTTGCATGCAAAATGATTATAAACGGCATTCCGCTCTCCTTCTTTGATTGCCTGAACAATAATGCTTCTGGCTTTCTGTGCGGCTATTCTGCCGAAATCTTTCGTTGTGATCTCCACAGGAACCTCGTCATCGATATTATATGACGGATCGATCATTCTCGCATCTGCAAGGGACATTTCCGTCCTGCTGTCATATACCTCCTCGACAACAAGTTTATGGGCAAATACTTTGATCTCTCCTGTTGTTCTGTCCATGTGTGTGGAATATTCCGTATCTTTACCAAAGTCCTTTTCACAGGCGGAATTGATTGATTTTTCAATCGCATCCATAATGACTTCTTTGCTGATTCCTTTTTCTTTCTCTAACTGTTCCAGTGCATCAATGATTTCTGACATTTTTTTATCCTCCTATATAATTTGGGCTGCTCTTAATGATGTTATTCAAATGCAAGCCGTATCATTGCTATATCGCTCCGTTTAATTGATACTTCTTCCTCTTCTATGGTGATTACAATTTCCGCTTCATCATAGGACTTCAGCCTTCCTTCTAAATCCTTTCTGCCGTTCTGCGGGCGGTAAAGCTTTACATCTACCAGTTTTCCGATACTACGGGCAAAATCTTTTTCCTTCTTTAACGGTCTGGTAAGTCCCGGAGAACTTACTTCCAGAATGTATGCATCCGGAATAAAATCCCGTTCATCCAGCTTTTTCTCCAAGGCCCGGCTGATATCCACACAGTCATCAATCGTAATTCCGCCATCTTTATCTGCATATACCCGCAGATAATAGTCGGCTCCTTCCTTCACATACTCGACATCCACCAGTTCATACCCACCGGATTCAATAATGGGTGTTACAAGTTCTGTACAAAGGTCTTCAATTTCCGTTTTCTTCAACACACATTCCACCCTTCTGATTAAGAACAAGAAGAGTGGGTTCCGAAGAACCCACTCCAGTAATCATGATTCAAGTCAAATACGATTATAGCACCAAATCAAAATATTGCAAGTATTTTTAAGGATTTTCTCCTTTTGGAACAATTTTAATTTCAATACTCTCCAGCCGCTTTGCCTGTCCTTCCGTACCCGCGGTTTCTCCATTCTTCTTCCAATCCTGCCAGCCATAGGTCTGCACATGAACCCTGTAACATACGTCATAAAGTTCCGCCGCCTCGCCGGTCAACTTGATCTCAATGGCTTCCAGACGTTTTGCTTCCCCTGAGGTTCCGCTCATTGCGCCATCGGAAACCCATGGCTGCCAGCCGTAACTCTGGACATGTGTCCGATATGTAATGCCGCCCGGTATATTAATATTCGTAAG
>CANRMC010000111.1 GCA_947631605.1 uncultured Lachnospiraceae bacterium | reverse complement strand
TCTGCACCCATAAAGTCAGACAAAAGAGTCTGGGTATAGGCATACAGAATTACATATTTACTTGTTAAATCATCAACTGCAGACGTTAATCCAAATACGTCCGATGAATTAGTATCAGTCGCTTGAGACTCACTTTTGTTGCTATTGTCATCATTGCAAACGGCTGAATCTATCGTAAATCTATCATTATTATTCATAAATACACCTAATTCTAAACTCAATTATGGCTATCTTGCTTAGCTATTTCTTCTTCCTTTTTTTGGGGATCGGTTCCTCTGATGTCAAAATCTTTTTCGTAGACAGATTTAACTGCTTCAAAGAATTTTAACATCATAGAACGGTAATACCCCAGAGAGGAGTGTATCGAAAGATGAGTGGAAGCATTATGCTCAGTATACTTCAACAAATTCGGAGTTGTATTTAACTGTTCCCATGTGTCAATCCGACTTTTAATTTCGTCTTCGTTTGGAAATACACTCGACATATATAATCTTTTTGTAGCACCTTTTCGCCAGAATTGGAGATCAATCATCCTATTTAAAATAACTTCTCGATCATGCTCGGGAGGATCTAACAGCGTTTCATCTGTATCTTCTATAGCATTTTCTTTTTTCTTTTTTGATTCTTCAAAATGCTGAATTGCTGCTCTGAATTCCTCGTCTTTTTCTAAATTATCTGCGAATTCTTTAAATTTCTTTTCTGAGAATTCAGCCTCTAATTTATCCTTTACACTATCATAAGCAGGTTTTAATTCTTCTTCTTCAAACTTTTCCTTGCTGTAATTTGACAATAAATTGTAGCAACGATCATATATTTTTTCAAAATCGGCCTGACGCTTAATATAATTATCGTTACCGTCAAGGTCTGATAACAATGACTGATCATTTTCCCCATGTTGCTTAAATAATTGAGAGATATAATCTCCAGAGAAAGGAATCAGCATTCTATGAGCAAAAGTTTTTCCGAAACATCCCTTATTTATAAACAACGTGTCTGAAAGTGCAGCTTCTTCTTTTAAGGAAAGGCACTTAAATCCGTCGAACACCGTTGTTTCAAATACTTTTACTCCGTCTCTGTCATAAATTTTCTTAAGCTTTTTAAGAAGAAGGTATAGTGCTTCGTCATTCATATGAATCTCATCGACAGAATCAAATGTTAAAGTGTTGAACCTAACATTTCCATCACTGTCATTTTTTCCAATGTGAGAATCAAGAGCAATGTACACTGATGACACAGGAGTATTTTGGAAAATCCAAAGCTTAACTGTGCTTTCATAGCTTTCCTGTGCAGTGGAGGTAGAATGAGACGCAAAGGAAGGCTTCTCCAACACTTCCTGCTGTTTTTTCAGCAACCTTTCTATCTCCGTTTCAGAGAAATTAGCTCCATATGATTCGCCATTTTTACTATTGAGGTTAATTGAATTATGGATAAGACGGTGCGCCCATGGGCTTCGTTTCTCATGCCTATAAGACATTATACCAAAGCTGCCGTTCTTTACTATTTCATAAAGGATCCCGGGCAGCGGAATGGAGCCCGAATAATTGTCATCAACGAAAAAGCTCGACTCATTAATACTAACATCAAGCGATTTTATTGAATTAACAACGCAAAAATATGACAAAGTTTTCAAAATGAGCATCCACGCGCAATTTTCGCCACCGACTTCTAAGCCTGTTTCTCCACAGGTAAAGTTGCTCTTTAGCTGAAGGACCGCGTAATACGCCATAACGGAAAGCTTAAAAACTTGTTTTCGAAGCTTTGCTGGACCAACATCTTCCAAGTCAATAAATCCTTCATTTTCAAGGTATTCCAATACAGAATGATCATTTAAATTGTCAGACGATAAATTAACAGATAATAATCCTTCTTTTATATTATACGCTACTTTTTCAAAAATGTCAATAGCGGTTTTCGTCAGATCGCCATAGATTTCGTCGATAAACGCAGCTCCTTGAGGCGTTAGACCCTCGCGGTTTAGCATCATTATCTCTGCTGTGTCTGCGTCCTTGATATCAATGTAATCTACCAGACAAAGCTGATCTCCTCCGTGATACAAAAAATCTGTAGTTATACCTTTGTAGTATATTCTCATATCCTTGGATATATTCTTGTCGACATATCCTCTGAAAGCTATATTATAAAGACGTTCCCCGCTTATTGAAGCAAAAGTGTGATATTTATTCGACCATATTAACAGGCTGGTGCTGTCGGGATCAAAATAGTAAACGTATCCATTATCAAGTTTGCCGTGAAAGCGAGCCGAACGAAGCTTGTCGATTTGAAACGCCCAGCCCATTCTTTCCAACAACATGGCAGAACTGATCTTGGATAATTTATCCTTGTCATAGGATAAATTGCGTAGCGTTATTGAATGCTTCGTCCTGTCTTTCAATTTGTATTCTTTTTTTGTGTCGGGGTCTTTTACCATCACAACAACAGGAAAAACTGTTTCTCCGAAAAGCTCATCAAGGTAATCAATCATTTGCGATATAACCGTTTCAGCTTTTTTGCTGCTTAAACGCGCTTTATACTCGGGATCAAACGGATTGTCACAGTTTTGCAGTACTGCTCCTTGTAATGGATCAACAAATCTTGAATTTGAGATGAAAAAGCTGACTTTTGTTCCGTATGGGGTATTGTCAACATTTTTAAGATCCGTAGTATTTATTACACCTGATGAAGAACCTGAACCGGAATGAAATTCTATATGATAAGCCTCTCCTTGCCGCGTTTTGGTATCGGCAAAGAATGTTTCGGTTATCTGGAAAATTGATTGCAATCCTATGCCGAATTGTCCCGTGGTACGAAGTATAGGCGGCATTTCTTCTCTTTTTGAATAGCTGTGAGAATGGCTCACTCCGACCTTAGATATGGCTTTAATATCATTTGAGGATATTCCTATGCCGCGGTCCTGAATAGACACATTTACTCCAAAATCATATTTAAGAGGATCATTCAAATCTTCCGGCTTAATGTTTTTAAAATCATCGCCAAAATCATTATAATAAAGTGTTTTTCCGTTCTTAATATCTATCGCCGCTAATTCGAGCAATATTTCTACCGGATACTTTAACAGTAATTTTCGCATTCGGGTATTAAGAATATCCGTAATTGCATCATCGCCGTCAGAAAATGCGTCGTCGTTCAAGTGCATTGAACCGCAGTAGTCCTTCCACATTTGCAGCTTTGAAGCGTCAATTGCATTTTGAACCACTTCTTTTATATAGGGAAACCTGCTGCTATAAACGTTTGCACCTTCGACAAGTCTGAAAGCCTTGTCCTGAGATAGATTAAACTTAGCTTCTATAAGCTCTTGGGGTATTTTAACACCGTTCAAAAGCAGCTCCGGAGGCTGCAAAGTCGGAAGACAGCCTATAAATCCCGGAGGAGCAATTACCGACCAATGATAACTGGCGTCTTTCAGCAAATCGCTAAGCCATCCGCACTCTTTGCGAATCAGCCTTACGACCTCTTGATCATCACAGTTTGCCGAAATAAATATTTCCTTGTCAGAAATATTCAGATGTCGGATCGCTTGATGCTTTTTAAAATGTTTTTCTGACAAATCATTCATCTTTCCGCAAAAAGAATGAACAAGGCTGTGAAATCTCCCGTTTTCTATGTCAAGCGCATCGGCGACCTGCAAAAGTACCGCTATAAACCGTGGATGAAACGTATCGTTCGCATATCCGATGCTTTCGTGCTTAAGATCCAATACAGCTTCAATGCCCCAAATGGTATGCGTGTCGGCACAACCGGCAATTTGATAGAAGATTCTATCAGGAATTTCCGAGGTAACAAAACCCCGCCCTAAGCCTTCGCCGTCAGCAATCATTTTTTCAAGTCTTTTCTTGGAGATTTCTCCATGTTCTTTTCGACGGTATTCCGACAAGAAGTGCGTCACAGCCTGATTTATTTCAAGACAGGCTTCCATTCTTTCTTCCGCTGTCATTGATAATAAAGTGGCTTCGTTGGGAGCAGTTGATAATAGACGATTGGCAAAGTTTTTAATTTTTGGATCGATGCTTTCTAACGCCTCATTAACCATTTCGCTAAATTTAGGCTCTTTTATTATCTTTTCCTTATCCTCTTCGGCAATACACATTCCTATGTCGTGAACAAAGGCAACGTGCAGAAGCATAAATGTATCCGTTGCAGAGAGCTAATCGATTCGATCCGGGCCGAGTACAAGCTCCATATTGTGTATAACAGATTCCGCATGGCTTGCGTCATGAAGACTATATGTGGGAAACGACGAAAGCGTATATTCGAGCAGGCGCGCAAGCAAACGTTTGTTCTGACACCATGTAGTCCAAAGAATGTCATGACGAATTGTTTTGTTTTCGTACATCGTAAAATTCTTAAGATGTTGTTCAAGGGTCAACGAAATTTTGTCAGATGATCTGCGTAGCATTGATATGCACCTCCACATTTTTGTTATAAAGCATTTGCCTATAACTCTATAAAAAATTACTTATAGAGTCTTATGTAACGGTTTTTGACATAGAAGAAGTAAAATTTAAACACTTTACTTCTATCATAAAATATGAGTAAAACTATATTTGCTGAAATAACTATAATTATTCCCCTAATTATGAAGTCAATTGCATGATAACCTTATAGTGATAATTCTACTATACATGCTGACTACAGTCCCTATGAATTAATGTTATTCTAAATATTAAATTAACACATTTATTTATCGATGGTAGACGTCATATTTAAAAGATTTTAAACAATATTCTTAGCATATCTTTTATAATTTTTTTGTTAATTATTATTATTATAATGATTATTGCAATCTCGGCATACCATGCTTTTAGATATATTTCAAGTCCAGCTTGAACCACTAATAGTATCCAAGTAAGCAAAACTCGCCAATATTCATTGACTATGAACTCATTTTTAGCAGCTCTAACTCTGATATAATAGATAAGATAACTCGAGATAACAGTCGCAATCGTCGCGCCTTGTGTGCCCATAAAATATACCAATATAATATTTAATATTATGTTGGCACAAGCCCCATATACAGCAGACAAAGCCAATGACTTAGAATCCTTTTTTGCTGACAAAATTGGCCCTACAAATCCAGAAGCAGAATTTAGCACCGTACTAATTAAAAGGAATGGTACAAAGCGCCAAGCATTATAGAAATCATTTGAGTACAATATATGCGCTAAAGGTCTTGAAAGTAAGATTAGAAAAGTACAAGCGCTTGACATAGCAACGTTAAGGTATGAAAATGTCTTTCCATAAAAACTTTCCGAGCTCGCTTCCCCATACTCCTTTATAGCAGAAATCTGCCATGCTTGAGTAAAAATCCCTTGTAATGTGCTAATGATACTAGGGATTTTATATGAAACTGATAAAAGCCCATTCGCCGCTACTCCGCACATAATTGCCACAGTATATTTATCTGCTGTACTGTTCACCCACCATCCTAATGTGGTGCAAATCAGCGGAACACAATAAAACAGCATCTCTTTTTCCAAATGACTGACCTTTTTAATGCGCGTCAGCATTCCCCAAAATTTTAGCCTAATAAAATAATATATAGTTGGAATAGCTTGGGCTAATATGTTAGCAATAAAAAAGCCAATTAGACCTTTTTTCAATACCACCAAGAAAAATATATTTGACGCAATCATAACTATGGTACTTACTACACCTGCAATGCCCATGTCTTTTACGCGTTCAAGTCCTTTTGCAAGCTGAGCAAAATATTGATTGAACACATAAAAGACATAATAAAGAAAAATATACGTTTTTAGCCCATTCAGTCTTGGAAATATATCGTAAAAATGCAAAAGCAAAAGCACTATGCCAACAATTACTACACTTCCCGAAACATATTTTATCCCTGTGGAAGCTATTTCTTTCTTGTCATATGACTTCTCCAAGGAAAAGCGTAGAACCGCATCTACTATATTTGCCGTAAGTATAGGCCAAACTAATGTTATAGTAGAAATTATAAGATCATATGTGCCATATTCATCCGTTGAAAGAACACTTGTATATAAAGGTACAAGAAGAAAAACCAAAATTTTTGATGAAAAATTACTTACAGCCAAGATACCCATATTTTTAAATAAATACTTGGATCGATGCGTCAAATTACCTTGTTTAATTTTTTTCATCTTATTACACTCTTTCAATGATTGCAATGGTTTTTTGCACTTTACAATTGGGTTGATTAAAAAGACAATTATAAAGGAATTATTAAAGCCTATCCTCAGATTCAAAAACTATAATACTTTACTCTTCTGTCTATTTCGACCATGCCTTATAGTGAGCATTTACAAAAAGTATTAAGCACCACCAATAACAAGTAAACTGCAATGCTTTTGACAGGGCTCATCCAAATATACCACCATGCCCTCGAAATGGGATTGAAGTTTTTGAGAATCTCGTCGGATATGGAACGCTTTAATTGGTTACTTTGGAACATTTTCAAGAGTAATGCAAGCAACTAAATGTTCGTCCATTTAATCATTAAAAATGCTATTTCAGCCTTTTCCAATTTCTCATCATCTCATAATAAGGCTCTAAGTCGTCCTTATCGTAATAATAGGTCACGTCTGCATTCTTAAAGTCTGCAAGCCATTCTGCAGGAGTTATCTTACCGGAATCTACACGCTTGCCGTAGTCAATCGGTTCGACCATAGAAATGCAACTGCCCGAAAAAGGCCGAAGGCTTTCTTCCGGCAATTTTCCAGAAACCATTCCCTCCCCCCAAAGAAAAGGCAAGTTAATACCATTTTTGGTTGCAGCCCAGCACCAACTTGACACTCTGAAATTGATTTCGCTAAAGTACAGTTTGTTGTCTTGGTCTACAAGAAACTCCACACTGAAAATTCCATCAAATCCAATTTCTGCAAACATTTCACGAAGTGATATATATAGCTCAGAAGAATTGTCGAAATTCTGACTTGTCATATATGGGCTGTAATAACCGGATATCAAATAATTGTAA
>CANRMC010000110.1 GCA_947631605.1 uncultured Lachnospiraceae bacterium | reverse complement strand
ATTGTCAGATTCCTTTTCAATGTTCGATTAGATGGTCATATTTACAACTTTTAAGCATTCGTTTCGCAATCGCCTAATTATATTTTACATTTTCTTCATTCAAACCAGAAAAGTTCCTCCACTGTTGTTTCGAAAACCTTTGCAATATCCATCGCCAGTTTCAATGAAGGGTTGTACAGTCCTTTCTCCAGACGTATAACCGTTTCCCGACGGACGCCCACTTTTTCAGCGAGCTCGTCCTGTTTCATACCAGCAGAAAGACGATATTCCTTTAATCTTGTCTTAAGCTGTGCCATATCCGGTCCTCCATAGAATTCTATTCATTATTATCCATTTTTTCACCCTTTTTATCAAGAACAACAAACACGGCGCTTCTCAGTATTAACAAGCCGCAAAAGGTCCAAAAGAATATTATGGAAGAGAATACTTCATTCTCAATGAATACGCTAAACAGGAACAATGCAGACAAAGAAGCATACATCGTGATTCTGTTCGCTATTGAAAGATTATATGCGGCAAGTTCATCCGGCTTTTCTGTCTTCTCTCCAATTCCGAGCATCGCAAGTCCCACTACATATACAAGATACGTTAATGTATTCATCCATTTTGGTGAAGTTTCAGGCAGCAGGGAGAGAACAATCATTATAATTGCTATCCAAATAATTGTATAGTGTCTTTTTCTGTAATTTCTTAACATGGGAGATTCCTTTCTGTTTTAATGATTTATTTTTGTCTTGTTTGTGACAAATATATCACTCCATAAACAGTATGTCAATAAAAATGTGACAAATTTATCACAAAAATGTTCCAGCCAACCTAAAATCTGCTTTCAGGTCAACTGAAACATTTTTGCAATATCACTATGACACACCCATGTTCTGGTCAAAAGAAAACTATCCTAACACTGTCACCTGTTTTTCAAAATCATAATCATGCGGCGTTTTGTTGTCCGTCTTGTGCCCTACCGCAAGCGCGATCTCAAACGAATATCCTTCCGGAATCTGCAATTTTTCCGAAAAATATTTCTGTTTTTCGCCATGCATGGCATCGTAAATGCAGCCTATGATCAGATTTCCCAATCCAAGGCTTTCTGCCGCAAGCGCCATATTCTCGACAGCGATACCCGCGTCTACCTTACTCCATTTAAATCCATCTTCCGCACTCAGAAGAATGAGGAGCGGCGCTTCATAATAAAAATTGTGCGGCTGCGCTTCCTGTCCGCGAAGCTTTCTTTTTTCCTCATCCAATTCCGCAAGGATTGGATTGCTGCCTTTTACCACAGTAAAACGGATCTCCTGCCGGTTCATTCCCGTAGGAGCCATGAGGCCTGCTGCCAGGAGCTTATCCAATTCTTCCTGCGTTACTTCCTCCGGGCTGTATGCTCTGGCGGAGCTTCGCTGTTTTATCGTCGATAGTACCTGATTAGGGGTCGGGGTGTTGTTCATTTTGAAACCTCCAGTTTGCTTATTCTGCTTTCTCACTGCTAAGCACTTTATATACGAGAGCTGCCAGTGCTGCGCCTACAAATGGGCCAACGATGAATACCCACAAACAGGAAAGCGGTGCTGAATTTCCATCAATAGCAGCTACGATTGCCGGTCCGAGGCTTCTTGCCGGATTTACACTGGTGCCGGTCAGTCCGATACCCAGAATATGTACCAGCGTCAGCGTAAGACCGATCACGATACCTGCAAAAGAACCATGCTTTGCTTTCTGATCTGTTACGCCAAGAATCGCCATCACAAAGATGAATGTCAGGACAGCCTCAACAATCAGTCCGGCAACAACGCTGTCATTTACCCCAGCCAATCCGTTGGAACCGAATCCGCCGGTCATATCCGTTACATTTCCGGTGGTAAAGATTGCCGCCAGTACGCCGGCGCCCGCAAAAGCACCCAGACACTGGGAAATAACATAACCGATGAAATCTTTTACACTCATGCCTCCGCTGATCAGCACGCCAAGGGAAACGGCCGGATTGATGTGGCAGCCGGAAATATTTCCGATGCTGTAAGCCATTGCTACGATCACAAGACCGAACGCCAGCGCCGTCAGGATATATCCCCCGCCTGCTGCCGCATTGCACCCCACAAGCATTGCCGTACCGCAGCCAAGGATTACCAGAACGGCTGTGCCAATGAATTCTGCAACATACTTTTTCATAATATACCTACCTCCTATAAATTTGTCAGTTCAAGCACATTTATCTATGCATGGAACCTATTTTTATTATAGGCATAAATGTCAGAAAATAGCAACAAAAAGTAGACTTAAAAATCCCGAAGCCATGGGTATCAACAAAATAATTACTATTGCGACACATTTTCGAATCATATATAATACAAATGAACTTTATTTATTTCATTTTCAAAATATGAATGGCAGCAGACAGATCGTATCACAGAAATTGTTTTCTGATAATTCAGCAGGAGGATTGAACATGGATTTGCGTGGTGCATATACCCCTAAAAATATAAAAAAGCAAATACTGCTTCCGTTACTCACATTTCTGTTAGGGACAGCCATTACGATTGCGGCAACGGTTATGTATAAAAACTATCAGGAGACAATCGCCCATTCAAGAGTGGAACTGAATGCAATAACATATGCGGAATATATGAAAGCAGATATTGTGAATGGTATCAGCGTTACAAATGCGTTAGAAGAAATTATTATCAGCAACGATGGTCATATTAATCACTTTCCTGTTGTAGCGGAAGACTTGATGACGAATGTCATCCAGAGTATTCAGATTGCTCCCGGAGGAGTCGTGAAAGAAATCTATCCGGCAGAAGGAAACGAGGCTGGTAAGATTGATTTGATCAATGATGAGGACCGTGGAGAAATATCTCGATACGCCAGAGATAACCATGTGATGATCATGCAGGGACCTTTTTTGTTGAAGCAGGGCGGCTATGGAATTGCAGTCAGAAATCCGGTTTATTTGCAAGAAGCTGACGGGAGCGAGGTATTCTGGGGATTTACGATCGTAATTATCCGGGTGCCGGATATTTTTTCAGAAGCAGTAACCGCTCTTACAGGTTTTGGCTATAATTTCAGACTATCCAAATCAATTTCTCCATGGGATACGACCTTTGAAGAAGTATCCAGTTCAGGCACAGTATCAGCGGACGCCACTGCCTTTTTGTTTGAAATCGGAGGCAGCCAGTGGAAGCTTGAAATTTCTCCGGCAAACGGCTGGTATAGCAAGTTTGATCTACTGCTCTTGTTTGGAACAGGTATGCTTCTTGTTCTGTTAATTGCGGGACTCCAACATGTTCTGCTGGTACAAAGCGATTATCGGGAAAAGGTAAAGCACAACGAAGAACTGGAAAAAGCGCTTACCGCAGCTCAGGCCGCTAATAAGGCAAAATCTTATTTCTTAAGTAATATGTCGCACGATCTGCGTACGCCATTGAACGCTATCCTGGGATATACCCGACTGCTTGAGCAGGAAGAAAAATTGACGACAAAGGCAGACAGCTATCTTCATAAAATTGAGGATTCCGGCGAATACCTCTTATCTATCCTGAATAATATGCTTGACATGGCGCAAATGAACAGCGGAGAAGTAACGCTGAAAGAAAACGTCTATTTCATTGATCCGAACATGACATTTGCAGATATGTTTGCGAAAACAATTCAAGAGAAAAAGCTTCATTTTACGCAAGACATTGAAATCGAACACCAATATGTACTCCTCGATCATTTGAAAGTGGAACAGATTTATCTGAATTTAATTGAGAATGCAGTGAAATATACTCCGGAAGGAGGAAGCATCTATGTTCAGATAAAAGAATTACCATGCGAAAAGGCCGGATATGCCGCTTATCAGACCACAATATCCGATAATGGAATCGGAATGAGCGAAAACTTCCAAAAACACCTGTTTGAATCATTTTCCAGAGAACGCAATACTACTGAAAGCAAGGTTATCGGAACCGGTCTGGGGTTAGCTATCGTTAAAAAGCTAGTAGATATGATGGACGGTACTATCGAAGTTGAGAGCAAATTAGGAGAAGGAAGCACCTTCCGAGTTTTACTTTCACACAAAATTGCCGATACTCGCGAAGAAAAAGCGGAACCAGTGCAGGAAGCAGAAGATCCTTCTGAAATGTTTTCCGGAAAAAGAGTTCTTCTCGCAGAGGATAATGAGTTGAATGCTGAAATAACAATGGCTATTCTGGAAGGCATGGGAATCCAGACGGAACGGGCAGAAGACGGAATGGTCTGTGTCGAAATGCTACAGAATGCGGAAGCGGGATATTATGATCTAATCATCATGGATATTCAGATGCCAAATATGGATGGCTATGAGGCAGCAAAGAAAATAAGAGAAATGACAGATACAGCAAAGTCAGCGATTCCAATTGTTGCCTTAACAGCAAACACTTTTGAAGAAGATAAGAAAAAGTCCTTTGAAGCAGGCATGAACGGTCATTTGGCAAAGCCGATTGATATTTCTAAATTACAGGAAATGCTGAGGGATACTATTTTGACTCGATAAAGAAAAAATCTCCGTTTTACCAAATCTGCGTGCGCAGTTTTTCTATCAAACCTTTGTCAGCGGGAAGCCAGTCTACACTGTCTAGATCTTCTTTTGTCAGCCACCTGGCTGCTTCATGCTCCTTTAATACAAGATTTCCGGACTTTACCGTACACAGAAAACAGTGCATCGTCAAGTGAAAGGCAGGGTAATCATATTCCACCGTCTCAAATAAATCACCAACACTAATCTCCGTATCCAGTTCTTCTCTGATCTCACGTTCAAGCGCCTGTTTTGGCGTTTCTCCCGCCTCTATCTTGCCGCCCGGAAATTCCCAGCCATCCTTAAATTCTCCGTAACCACGCTGGGTGGCAAAAATCTTATTATGGTCGATGATGATAGCAGCAACGACTTCTATCCTTTTTCTTGAAGTTTGCATATGTATGGAATCCTTTCTATATTTCTTATCCATTGTATTTCCTTGTATACTATTGTGTAAAATATTCATAAATGTCACTGCGTACAGGATGCTGTAATTTCATTTGAAAATTCATAATTGGAAGCTGCTCTCCTTTATCATTAGCAATTGTTGTTTCGTGCCATTCTATAGGCGTCACGCGTCCCAAATAATAAAAATCGCTTCCTTCTCCATCACTTTTCTTGATAAATAAATATATTTTAAGTCCATTTTCCGCATAATTCATCAGTGTTTTTGCTTCGGGACTATTTACACTGACTTTACTGCGAGTCATCCAGCTAAATATTTGATTATTAATAAATTGATCTTCATATTTCGTACTGCTGGCAATATCATCTTTCTTTTCATATGTGACAAAAATCGGACAAGTCTGATACTTAATTCGATAGCCATATATAGTTGAACTATCATCCTTTTCCCAGTTCAAAATTCTACATATATCTTTTCGGGAATATTTTTCATATAATACCAAATTATCTTCATCCTGATTTGAATAGCAATCTTTATATTTCTTTAATCCGTACTGAATTAAATTTTGCAGTTCAAGTTTAAAAGGCATCTGCCTTAATCTTTCATATAAGAATTCAGCCCTCTTTAAAATGTGTCGTTCTATTCCATTCTCGGATTTCAGAAACTCGACTAACGAATATTTATTTTTTTCTGACTGCGTATTCAAAAAATCTTTTGTCAAAACTCTGACTGCAGATACATAATCTGCCTCTCGGTATTCTTTTCCTTCTTCTTCTAATTTTTTTGAGAAAGATTCCGAATCAATATTCTGGCACTCCAAAAGCATTTGCAAAATGACAAGCTCATGTGGTCTTTTACCATTACGGAGCCAGCCGCTCCGGACGCTGGGCCGGCTCATCCAGCTGCAGAACCTTCCACAAAACCACATAGCCGACCTTGCACAAGCCCGCGAGCTCGTCCGCACCGGAGATTATGAAATGATAGAACTTCTGTATGCGGACATCCCGGATACGCTCTCCCAGCTGATCCGGACAGCCTTCATCCCCCGCAGAGGATATAAATTCATTGTCTGCGATTATTCTGCCATCGAAGCCCGCGTACTCTCCCACCTTGCCGGCGAAGCCTGGCGGTCAAGAGTATTTGCAGAAGGAAAAGACATCTAATGCGCCAGCGCCAGCCAGATGTTCCATGTTCCCGTGGAAAAGCACGGCGTCAACAGCCATCTGCGGCAGAAAGGCAAGATTGCGGAACTCGCCCTCGGATACGGCGGCTCCGTCGGCGCACTGACTTCAATGGGCGCACTGGATATGGGACTGGCCGAAGAAGAACTGCAACCCCTTGTGGATGCCTGGCGCGCCTCAAACCCGAACATCGTGCGCTTCTGGTGGGACGTGGATGCCGCCGTCAAAACTGCCGACCGGCAGCATATCCGCACAGAAGTAAACGGCATCCGCTTCCAGTGCAGGAGCGGAATGCTCTTCATCACGCTCCCGTCCGGAAGGAACCTGTCCTATGTAAAACCCCGGATCGGAGAAAACCGCTTCGGCTGGGAATCCGTCACCTACGAAGGCACCGGCCCAACCAAAAAATGGGAACGCATTGAATCCTACGGGCCGAAATTCGTGGAGAACATCGTCCAGGCGGTCAGCCGCGATCTTCTCTGCTTTGCCATGCAGACGCTCTCCCACTGCTTCATCGTCGGCCATGTCCACGACGAACTGATCATAGAATGCAGGCCGGAAGTATCCCTGGAAGCTGTCTGCTCCCAGATGAGCCGGTCCCCGGACTGGATACCGGACATCCTGATTCGCGGAGACGGGTATGAAACTCCGTTTTACAAAAAGGACTGACCACTGCGGCCAGTCCTTCTATTTAAGTTCATTAGAGACATCAATGTACTCCAAATCATTATCCGCTCATCTGATACTTTTGCATTGTAGTTTTTAGAACATATCCGAAACATTGTCTATTCCTTTTCACTTTATATTATCTTTCATAGATCTATGATGTTCTATTTCATTGACAAGAGCGGCCAAACGTTTCTCTCTTTTAGATTTACTTAATATCTCACATTCCCATAAAACAATCACATACCACCCCATTTCTTCAAGCAGATGGACTTGCATGGCATCTCGTTCAACATTTCTTTCTAGCTTTGCTTTCCAATAATCACGATTCGATTCAGGCAATGTTGCAGAATTGCATCCCGGATGCTGGTGCCAAAAGCA
>CANRMC010000109.1 GCA_947631605.1 uncultured Lachnospiraceae bacterium | reverse complement strand
AACCGCCGGTCGCTGGAGGCTGCCATTAACCATTTTGAATTTAAACACAAAGAGGGAAATTTCGGCAGATATCCGAAAGGGCTTATGCTGGGACTGGATGCTTTGGAAATGTGGCTTTATGACGATACGAAGGCTTTGGAGCTGTTTTCATTAAACGACGTATTTTCCGAACTTCGTGAAAAAACAGGCAGCGGATATTTTGAAGAGCTGATCCGGACTTATATGATTTCCAACAACCATAAGACCTATGTTGCGGCAGTACCGAAGTATGGACTGAATCAGGAAGAGGAGCGTGCATTTAAGAAGAAGCTTGCGGATTATAAAGCATCTCTTGGCGAGCAGGAGATTCTTCAAATTGTTGCGGATACCAAACATTTAAAACAGTACCAGAGCGAACCTTCCCCGCAGGAGGATCTTGCAAAAATACCGCTCCTTTCAATCAGCGACATAGATAAATGCGCAAGAAAATTAAAGAATCAGGTAACGGAGATCGAACATGTAAAAGTTGTAAGCCATGATATATTTACAAACGGTATCAGTTATGTGGAACTGAATTTCAATATCAATGATATTGATGCAGAGCTGTATAAACCGATTTCCCTGCTTACGGAAATCTTCAAATATGTGGATACGGACAGCCATACGTATGATGAGCTTGCAAGCGAGATCGATCTGGAGACCGGAGGCTTGGGATTTTCTACCGGCGTTTCTACGTATGTGGAGACAGGAAAGGCATTTTCATACTTTAATGTAAAAATGAAAATGCTGGATGAAAAAATAGACGCTGCAATGAAGCTTGCGGAGGAAATTCTTTTTACTTCCCATATTACGGACAAAAAGAGGCTGAAGGAGATCATTGCGGAAACGAAAGCCAATATCAAGACGGACCTTGCGGCGTCCGGACATGTTACGGCGTCCCAGCGGGCGGCGTCCTATATTTCCGAGACATATGCTGTAAAGGAGTATCTGGAAGGTCTGGATTATTATTGGTATCTGGATGCTCTGGACCGGGAGTTCGACAGCCGGTATGAAGCGTTGTGTGAAGAATTAAACGAAGCGCTCTCTGAACTGCTTCGCCGCGGTGCGCTTGTAATCTCCTATACGGGAAGCCGGAAACCGGAAGAAGCACTTTTGGAAGCTGTTACATCGCTTTCTCGAAAACTTTCGTCACGCGCGGCATACGAAAACCCGAAGAAAGTTCCGCTTTCCGTAAAAAACGAAGGATTCCAGACGGAAGCTCAGGTACAGTATGTAGCGACTGCCGGTAATTTCCGGGAAAAAGGCTTTGCATATACCGGCGCATTGAATGTGCTTCAGGTCATTTTCTCATATGATTATCTCTGGCTGAATGTCAGGGTAAAGGGCGGCGCTTACGGCTGCATGTGCGCATTTTCCAGAAGCGGGCTTTCATATTTTACCTCTTATCGGGATCCGAAACTTTTGGAAACCTGGGATATCTATCAGCGGGCGGCCGATTATGTGGAGAACTTCGATGCGGACGATCGGGATATGACGAAATACATTATCGGTGCGGTGAGTAAGCTGGATGCGCCGCTTACCCCGTCTGCCGAAGGCTCTTTCAGTTTCCTTTGCTATATGCTTGGAATTACGGATGAAGATATTCAGAAGGAACGGGATGAAGTTCTTGCGACCGATCAGGAAAAGATCCGGCAGCTGGCGCCGTATATTTCCGCAATTACCGACAGCCGGATCATCTGTGCCATCGGTAACGAAGGCAGGATAACAGAATCTAAGGATGCATTTAAGACGGTACAGAGTCTCTACCATTCGGCAGAGTAAAGAGAGGAAATCAGATGAAAGATACTTTTAAGTCCGGCTTCGTGGCAATCTGCGGACGCCCGAACGTGGGGAAATCCACGCTGATGAATCGGCTGATCGGACAGAAGATCGCGATAACAAGCAGTAAGGCACAGACTACGAGAAACCGGATCCAGACGGTATATACCAGCAGCGAGGGACAGATCATTTTTCTGGACACGCCGGGCATTAACCGGGCAAAGAACAAATTAGGGGAATATATGCTGAATGTAGCGCAGCAGACCTTGAGTGAAGTGGACCTTATCTTATGGATCGTGGAGCCGACGACATTTATCGGCGCCGGTGAACGCTACATCATCGACGCTTTATCACAGACAAAAACGCCGGTGATCCTTGTGATCAATAAAACAGATACCGTAACGGAAAAAGAGATTCTGGAAGCAATCGATACCTACAAGGGCGTGCTTTCTTTTTCAGATATCGTACCGGTTTCTGCTTTGAAGGGGAGAAATCAGGAAGAATTGATAAAGACGATCCTTGCCCGCCTGCCGGAAGGCCCGATGTATTATGATGAAGATACGGTTACGGACCAGCCGGAACGCAGTATCGTGGCGGAACTCATACGTGAGCAGGCGCTCCGCCTTCTGGATAAGGAGATTCCTCATGGAATAGCCGTTATTATTGAGCATATGAAAGAACGGACGGATAAACCGCTGATCGATATTGACGCAGTGATCATCTGCGAGCGGGATTCACACAAAGGCATTATCATCGGAAAACAGGGCGCTATGTTAAAGAAGATCGGAAGCCGTTCCAGAATCCGTATGGAGCAGCTTCTGGACTGTAAGGTAAACTTACATCTCTGGGTGAAGGTAAAAAAGGACTGGCGGGACAGCGATACCCTGATCCGGAATTTCGGATATAGAAACGATTAGGAAGAAGGAGTGGAAGAATGAATCAGGAGCTTATCGTAAGAGGAATCGTACTGAATGTAAGTCTCCTGGGCGAGTATGATAAGCGGCTGGTCATTCTGACTGCGGAGCGGGGGAAGATAACGGTATTTGCGAATGGGGCAAGACGTCCGAACAGCCGTTTTCAGGCTGCAAGCCAGAGTTTTACCATGGGAAGATTTACGGTACGGGAAGGACGGAACGCCTATACCCTCATGAGCACGGAAATCGAAAAATCATTTCTTGATCTTAGTTATGATATGGAGCGCATGTGTTATGCTTCGTATCTCTGCGAACTTATGGCTTATTATACCCATGAGGGGATCGGAGCGGGAGACGAACTGAATCTTTTATATGTTTCATTTCTTGCACTTTTGGATGATAAGATTCCGGATAAACTGATAAAAAGCGTTTATGAGTTAAAACTTATGGATATTGAAGGACAGGGGATCCACGCCATGTCCTGCGTGAAATGCGGAGCGAATGAAAAGCTGAATCATATTCAGGTAAAAGCAGGCGGGCTTCTCTGCAGCAACTGCGCATCCGGACTGCAGCATGTTACGCATTTAAGCGACGGCGCTGTTTATACGCTGCGGTATATTCTTTCCGCCGCTATCGGAAGCCTGTATTCCTTTACTGTGACTGAGGAAATCTATCGGGAAATATCAAAGGTTATAACCGCATTTATCAATGAGTATGTAGACCGGAAATTTAATTCTCTGGATATATTAGAGAGTTTAACTTGAAATATATGAAAAATAACGGTAAAATACATATACTTTATGGAGGAAGGAATTATAACTATGAATGGTTTTCGAAGAACCGGAATTTTTGTGTTATGCGCGCTGATGTGCCTTATGCTTTCCGGCTGCGGGAAAAAGAAACCGCAGGAGGAAGAGGAAAAGAATTATATTGGAAATGTGACGCAGGATACGATAACGATCTTTGGCGATGGAAGTATTCAGGAGATCGCCTGTGACGATTACAGCAATGTTTCCTTCGATTATTCGGAGCTGGAGCAGTACATTAAGGATTCCATTGACGAATACAACCAGAAAAACGGACAGGATAAGATTACTTTCCTGCAGTATTCCGATCTGGACGGCGTTGTCCGGACCGCGATCCGGTATTTGGATATGGATGTGTATAACGATTTTAATAAGACAGCCTATCGGATTTCTGATTATGACGCTGCGGCCTGTTATTCAATAGCCCAAAAGGCGGTAGAAGCCGAGCTGGATGCCGAGCCTGTGGAGGAGGATACCGAGCAGGACATTTCTTCCATGTCGGCTGAGGAGCTGGCGGAGGCAGGTCTTTCTCCGGAGGATATACAGCAGGAAGAAGCTGTCGAAACGATCACGCAGGAGGCAGTTCTGGCTACATTTACGGATGCGTCAGGCGGTGGTGAAGTAAATTCGGCGCAGGTAGGCGAGAACGCGGCAGGCGGTACGTTGCAGATGATCTTTGTTGATTCAGAGATATATCTTTCGATTCCAGATTCGGATATCCTGTATGTAAACGGGCACGCATCCATGCAGGACGCGCATAACGCGCATACGGACGGTAAAGGAACGGCAATTATTATTTATTCAAATATCAATTACTAAGGCGAGGTAGAACAAAATGGAAAAGACGATGGAAAAGATTGTTGCACTGGCAAAATCCAGAGGATTTGTATATCCGGGATCCGAAATTTACGGCGGACTGGCAAATACATGGGATTATGGAAATCTGGGCGTGGAATTTAAAAACAACGTGAAAAAAGCATGGTGGAAAAAATTCATTCAGGAGAATCCGTATAATGTTGGCGTTGACTGTGCAATCCTGATGAATCCGCAGACATGGGTTGCTTCCGGACATGTGGGAGGCTTTTCGGATCCTCTGATGGACTGTAAAGAATGCCATGAACGCTTCCGCGCCGACAAACTGATCGAAGACTATATGCAGGAGCATGGGATCCAGATCGAAGGCAGCGTAGACGGCTGGACGAAAAACGAGATGGCGGATTATATCGAAAAAAACAAGATTCCTTGTCCGACCTGCGGAAAGCATAATTTTACGGATATCCGCGAATTTAACTTAATGTTCAAAACCTTTCAGGGTGTTACGGAAGATACGTCCGCAACTCTTTATTTACGTCCGGAGACGGCGCAGGGAATTTTCGTAAACTTTAAGAATGTGCAGCGGACCTCCAGAAAGAAGATCCCGTTCGGTATCGGTCAGATCGGTAAATCGTTCCGGAATGAGATCACGCCGGGAAACTTTACGTTCCGTACCAGAGAATTTGAACAGATGGAACTGGAATTTTTCTGCGAGCCGGATACGGATCTGGAATGGTTCCGGTATTGGAAAGATTTCTGTATCAACTGGCTGAAGGAGCTGGGGATCAAGGAAGATGAAATGCGTTACCGCGACCATGATCCTGCGGAGCTTGCATTTTACAGCAAGGCTACTACGGATATTGAATTTTTGTTCCCGTTTGGCTGGGGAGAACTGTGGGGCATTGCGGACCGGACCGATTATGATCTGACGCAGCATCAGAATACCTCAAAAGAACCGATGGAGTATTTTGATGATGAGAAGAAGATAAAATATATCCCGTATGTCATTGAACCGTCACTGGGCGCAGACCGCGTGACACTGGCGTTTTTATGCTCCGCATATGACGAGGAGGAGCTGGAAGGCGGAGACGTAAGAACCGTACTTCATTTTCATCCGGCGCTGGCTCCTGTAAAGATCGGAGTTCTGCCGCTTTCCAAGAAGCTGAATGAGGGCGCGGAAAAGATTTATGCAGAGCTTTCCAAGTATTATAATTGTGAATTTGACGACCGTGGAAATATCGGAAAACGGTACAGAAGACAGGACGAGATCGGTACGCCGTACTGCGTTACCTATGACTTTGATTCCGAGGAGGATGGAGCCGTTACCGTCCGCGACCGTGATACCATGGAGCAGGAACGGATTAAGATCGAAGATCTGAAAGCATATTTCGAAAAAAAATTCGAGTATTGATCAAAAAAATATTACCAAAAATTTCAAAAAATGTGTTTTACATTTATGCAGTTTATGGTATACTTTTACATAGTGCAGAGGAGACAAGCCATAGTCTTTAATGCAGGAAAAAAGAACACTTAGGAGGTATGAATAGCATGGCAAAAAAATGGGTTTATTTGTTCACTGAGGGAAATGCCAACATGCGTGAGCTGCTCGGTGGAAAGGGTGCAAACCTTGCTGAAATGACCAACATCGGTCTTCCTGTTCCTCAGGGTTTTACGATTACAACAGAAGCTTGTACTCAGTATTATGAGGATGGACGCGAGATCAACGATGAAATCCAGGGACAGATCAATGAGTATATCGTTAAGATGGAAGAGATTACCGGTAAGAAATTCGGCGATAAGGAGAATCCGCTTCTTGTTTCCGTTCGTTCCGGTGCAAGAGCTTCCATGCCAGGTATGATGGATACAATTCTGAACCTCGGTTTGAATGAAGACGTTGTTGAAGTTATCGCTAAGAAGTCCGGCAATCCACGTTGGGCTTGGGACTGCTACAGAAGATTTATCCAGATGTATTCCGACGTCGTTATGGAAGTTGGTAAGAAGTATTTCGAAGAGCTTATCGATCAGATGAAAGCTAAGAAGGGCGTAACTTATGACGTAGAGCTTACCGCTGACGATCTGAAGGAACTGGCTGGACAGTTCAAGGCTGAGTATAAGGCAAAGATCGGCGTTGACTTCCCGGATGATCCGAAGGAGCAGCTGATGGGCGCTGTTAAGGCTGTATTCCGTTCATGGGACAACCCAAGAGCAAATGTATACAGAAGAGATAATGATATCCCATATTCATGGGGTACTGCCGTAAACGTACAGAGTATGGCATTCGGTAACATGGGTGATGACTGTGGTACCGGTGTTGCATTTACACGTGATCCGGCAACCGGTGAGAAGAAACTTATGGGCGAGTTCCTCATCAATGCACAGGGCGAGGACGTTGTTGCCGGTGTTCGTACACCTATGCCGATCGCAAAGATGGCAGAGGAATTCCCGGAAGCATTTGCTCAGTTCCAGTCCGTATGTAAGACACTGGAAGACCACTACAGAGATATGCAGGATATGGAGTTCACGGTAGAGAACAAGAAACTCTATATGCTCCAGACCAGAAATGGTAAGAGAACAGCTCAGGCTGCTCTGAAGATTGCCTGCGATCTTGTTGACGAGGGTATGAGAACAGAAGAAGAAGCAGTTGCAATGATCGATCCTAGAAATCTGGATACATTGCTTCATCCGCAGTTTGACGCTGCTGCACTGAAGGCTGCAACACCGATCGGCAAAGGACTTGGTGCTTCACCGGGTGCTGCATGCGGTAAGATCGTATTCTCTGCTGAGGATGCAGAAGAATGGCATGCAAGAGGCGAGAAGGTTGTTCTGGTAAGACTTGAGACATCACCGGAAGATATCACAGGTATGAAGGTATCTCAGGGTATCTTAACCGTTCGTGGCGGTATGACAAGTCATGCA
>CANRMC010000108.1 GCA_947631605.1 uncultured Lachnospiraceae bacterium | reverse complement strand
TAACATCAGATTAACCAATACCTGTGCGCTTGTCATACGGGAATTCCCGGTCACAGAGCTTTTGCTGCGCCTTGTGATATATATGCTTTTCGTCTGTATCTTTGCTTATATCATCGGCCTGATATTTAAAAAAAGCACCTCGTATTACAAGGTGCTTCCTCTGTTCTTAATCATAACATTTCTTTTCAGCGGAATACTTTTTGACCTGTCAGATTTTGACAGCCGGCTGAAAACAATCTCTATGTTCTTTCCGCCTTATTATTTCTAGCTATCCGTACAATTCTTTTTCTTCCCGTATGGACGCTCTGGCAACGGTCGCTTCGATGATATTCTTTTGCAGCTTTTCCCTGTCGTCGTACGGAATATCCGCAAGGATCACTACCTGCTCCCCATAGGAAGTATCAAGAACGGTTATATTTTCTGCGTTCAGGATATACTGGATCTTCCCCATATCGGAATAGTTGGTAGAAATTGCACACCGCATGAGACGCCGCATTTCTTTTGCACCGCCGTTTTCAACCGCGCGCTTTGCCGCTTCCGTATATGCCCGGACCAATCCTCCCGTACCAAGAAGGGTACCTCCGAAATATCGGGTTACAACCACACAAAGATTGGAAATGCCGGATTTATGGATCACATCTAAGATCGGTTTTCCTGCTGTACCCTGCGGTTCTCCGTCGTCAGAAAACCGGAGGACAGGCTGTTTCGTTCCTATGGAATATGCAAAGCAGTTATGTCTTGCGTCATAGTGTTTCTTCCTGATCGACGCAATAAACTGCTCGGCTTCTTCCGCATTTTCAACATAAGAAGCATATCCGATAAAACGGGATTTCTTTTCAACGATCTCAGCAGTTCCTGACTCCGCTAAGATCCGATAACTGTCTGCCACTCAAAATTCTCCTTCATCTTTCGTCATACCAGCAGTTTCTTTAATTCGTCCATAAATGTGTTCACATCCTTAAATTCACGATAAACGGATGCGAAACGGACATAGGCAACGGCGTCCAGATTTTTAATCTTATCCATAACAATCTCGCCTATTACCGTACTTTCAATTTCCCGTACTTCTTTATTAAAGATTTCATTTTCGATCTCGTCCAGACATTGTTCGATCTGCTCCATGGAAACCGGACGTTTATGGCAGGATTTTACAAGTCCGGCTTCTATTTTCCCTCTGTCATAAGCTTCGCGGTTCTTATCCTTTTTGATCACGATCAGTGGGATCGTCTCCACCTTTTCATAAGTGGTAAAACGTTTTCCGCAGATATCGCACTGTCTTCTTCTCCGGATGGAGCTGTTGTCGTCCGCCGGTCTGGAATCAATGACTCTTGTATTGTCTTCGTTACAATATGGACATTTCATATCCGTTTCTCCTTTACTTATCGTAAACTTTCTGGGACTCTTTATCACAGATGTCAACCAGAATAATATCCGGCCCTATCCTTACAATGTCGCAAAACCGGATATAATATTCAGTTGCGGGCCCGAAACAGGCAAATAACTTCCCCTGTCCGGGTACGATGATCGCCTTGATCTGTCCGCTGCATGGATCAAATTCGATATCTGCAACATATCCAAGCCTTCTGCAGTCCTTACAGTTGATAACCTCTTTTTCCCTTAATTCCAAAAACGTCATAGCCGCTGCCCTTACATACTTTCCTTACTACTATACTATGCCGCATTTCCGCTTCCTTTCCAAATCCAAAGGAAGACGTCAGGAAATGGTCTTCATCGGACATTTGGCTGCGCATTTCCCGCAGTTTGTGCATTTTTCATAATCAATGACCGGAAGATTTCCGTCCATGGAAATCGCGCTGTCTTCACAGTTTTTCACACACAGGGTACAGGCGATACAGCCTGCCTTGCAGATATTTTTCACATCCAGTCCCCGATCCTTGGAATTACACTTCACGATATGTTCCTTATCGTACGGAACCAGAGAAATGATGTGGCGCGGACATACCGATACGCATTTTCCGCAGGCCTTGCATTTTTCTTTGTCGATAACCGCAATTCCGTCAACGATCTCTATGGCGTCAAATTCGCAGACCGCTTTACATTCGCCGTAACCGAGGCAGCCATAGGCGCACGCCTTCGGTCCGCCGTTCGGAGTATTGGCGGCAATACGACAGCTTTCCGGTCCTACATACCGGTAAACATCCTCTGCCTTTTCACAATCTCCCTTACATTTCACACAGGCCACCATTCGGACAGACGCTTCCGCAGAGCCGCCCATGATAGCGGCAATCTGATCGGCAGCATTCTCACCGCCTACAGGGCAGGCATTTACCGGCGCCTCTCCTTTTGCGATTGCAGCAGCCAGTCCGTCGCAGCCCGGATAGCCGCAGGCGCCGCAGTTATTTCCCGGCAGACACTCCCGCACCTTGATTTCCGTCTCGTTAACTTCGATCTTAAATATTTCACTGGCTTTTCCCAGCAGAATTCCGATCAAAACTGCGATCACACCTATGACAGCCGCAGGAATTATAATTGATGTAACATCCATAGATTCATGCCTCCTTACATAAGTCCGGAAAAACCGTTAAACGCCATTGCCATAAGTCCTGCCGCAAGCAGCACGATCGGTCCGCCCTTAAATGCCTCAGGAATTTTGTTATGTTCCGTCTTCTCCCGTATGCTGGCAAGAATGACGATCGCGATCGCAAAACCAACGGCGGAAAAGAACCCGTTCAGAATACTCATGCCCACAGACAGTTCTTTCTGCACGTTTGTTATGGCAATTCCGAGTACTGCGCAGTTGGTTGTTATCAGCGGCAGATATACGCCCAGAGAACTGTATAGTGCGCGCATTTTTTTCTTTAAAAACATTTCCACGAACTGAACCAGTCCCGCGATCACCAGAATAAAGGCAATCGTATTCATATATTTCAGATCAAGAGGAACCAATACATAGTAATAGATCAGACTGGTAACCGTAGAGGCGAGCGTCATGACAAAAATAACCGCGCCGCCCATGCCGGCAGCCGTCTTTGTATTCTTGGAAACGCCGATGAACGGACAGATACCCTGAAACTGAACAAGAACTACATTATTTACAAGCGCCGCAGAAACGGCAAATAAGAAAATATTCATGCCTGCTCCTTTCTTCCGTTCTCATCCGACGGAGCGGTTTCCAACCCGTTTTCTGCTGATTCCGTCCGCCTGCCCTGACACATTACGTTCTGGCAGGAGGCGCAGTCCGCAATCCTGCAAAGTTCCGGACGTCCGCCCTTTTTCCTTGCTTTCCGGATCGCACGGGAATTAATGAATGCTACAATAAATGCAAGCACGAAAAATGCTCCCGGACTTGCGGTAAATATTCCGATCGGCTCAAATAATTCCGCCGTTACGGTGATCCCGAAAATGGTTCCCGCTCCAAGAAATTCCCTTATACAGGCGATTATGGTAATGCCCAGGGTAAATCCAAGTCCCATTCCCAGTCCGTCGAAAACAGAATAAATGACAGGGTTCTTTGAAGCGTACGCTTCCGCCCGTCCGAGAATAATGCAGTTTACTACGATCAGGGAGATAAACACGCCCAGACTTTCATAAAGCTCCGGTGTAAACGCCTGCATCAGAAAGCTGACGATCGTAACGAACGATGCAATAATTACAATATATGCCGGAATCCTGACCTTATCCGGTATCACTTTCCTAAACATGGAGATCATCAGATTGCTCATAACCAGAACCGCCGTAGTCGCAAGTCCCATGCCGATTCCGTTGATAGCCGACGTGGTGATCGCCAGAGTCGGACACATACCAAGCATTTGAACAAACGTCGGATTCTCCTTAATGATACCGTTATATAAACGTTCCACACATCTATTCATTTCCAGCACCTCCTAACATGTCATGTATATATAGGAGCGCCGTATTTACGGCGTTCGTTACCGCATTTGACGTAATAGTGGCTCCGGAGATCGCTTTGATCTCATTCTCATTTGCCGGCTCCGTTTTTACAACCGTAAATGAATCCACCGGTTTTCCGACGTACTGCGCCGCAAAAGAAGGATCGTCCCTTGCTTCCATTCCGAGATTTGTGGTTTCTCCGATGGAAAGCATGGTAAGTCCGGTGATGACGCCGTTCAAATCCACACCCAGTGCCATCTGTATATCGCCGGCATAGCCTTCATGCGTCGTAACGATCACGATATAGCCGGCAGTCTCACCGCCGCTCTTTGCATAAACGATCTCATCCAGCGTAACGCCTGAAGCGCCGAGTTCTTCGATTCTGGCATTTGCCGTATCCATGGAAATATCTTCCGCCGAAACAAATTCTTCCGCTTCCGGAAATACCTTCTCATAAGAGGCCTGTTTATTTTTCTCCGCAGTTTTTTCGATCGGACCTTTCGTTACAAAATATACGGTTCCCAGCGCAAGTCCTGCAACAAGACCGATGATACAGATCGCAACAGTTACCCGCATAGTGCTTTCTTTGTCTTTTTCTTCTTTCTTATCGACAAATCCCCTGTTTTCAGACAGCGGTTTCGACTCGAAACCGGCGCCGAAAGCCTTTGGTTTCGTACACATTTCGATCAGCGGCACCAGAAGGTTGGAAATAATGATGGCATAGGACACGCCCTCTGCACTTGCGCCGAAGATCCGGAGAATGAAGGTAAGAACGCCGAGCAGGACGCCGTATACCACCTTTCCTGCCGCCGTTATCGGGGAGGTTGCATAATCGGTAGCCATGAAAAAGGCGCCCAGAATCAAACCGCCGCCCAAGAGATGAGCCGCAAGAAAAATTCCCGCATCATAAACACACATATTTCCTGCCGTCAGGGCATATATGAAAATGCAGATTGAAAACGAAATAAGATAAAAGAACGGAATCCGGATATTTATCACACGCCGGAGCAGAAGGTAAATCCCGCCTGCAAGAAGCGCCGCCGCAGAAGTTTCTCCGATCGTGCCCGCCTCATTTCCAAGAAACATGGATAAGAGGTCTACGCTTCCGCCTGCTTTTAAGGTTGCAAGAGGCGTAGCGGTCGTGATACCGTCATATGTAAACCTTGTCATGGAACCCACGAATGAGATCATCAGAAAACATCTGGCCGCAAGCGCAGGATTCATGAAATTCTGTCCGATACCGCCGAACATCTGCTTTACTACGATAATTGCAAACGCACAGCCGATAAGCGCCATCCAGATTGGAAATTCCGGCGGCAGGTTAAGCGCGATCAAAAGACCGGTTACCGCAGCGCTCAGATCCCTGACCGTAATCTTCTTTCCGAAGATTCTCTGGATCAGCGCCTCAAAAACCATACAGCCGACTACGCACGCCATGATAAGCAGATACGCGTGAAATCCAAAATTAAAGATTCCCACAACCGCTGCCGGAAGCAGGGCGATCAGAACATCCCCCATGATTGAGGTGGTGCTTCGTGCTTCCCGGATATGAGGGGAAGCGGAAACCATTACCATTGATTCATCCATTTACTTCCACCTCCTAACCTTTCTTCTGTGCCAGAACAACTTTTCTTGTTCCGGAGATTATCTGTGTCAGATGCCGTTTTGCCGGACATACATACGAGCAGCAGCCGCATTCGCAGCACTCCATACCGTGGTTCTTTACAAACTGCTCCAGATCGCCTGCCTCGGCGTAATCGCAGAGCAGGCTCGGCATAACGCGTCCCGGACAGATTTCGAGACATCTGCCGCACTTGATACAATCGGAAGGTTCGGATTCCGCCACCGCATCGCGGCTCAGGGCAAGGATTGCGGAAGAACCTTTTGTAACCGGCACATTCAGGGAGAACAGGGCTTTTCCCATCATTGGACCGCCTGAGATCACCTTTGCCGGTTCGGTTTTAAATCCGCCCGCCGCATCGATCAGTTCCTGATAATCCGTACCGAGCCGGACGATAAAATTCCGCGGATCTTCAATACAGTCGCCGGTTACCGTTACGACTCTGGATATCAGCGGACGTCCTTCAATGACTGCCTCATAAATGGAAATGATAGTATCTACATTATGTACGATACAGCCGGCGTCGGCAGGCAGCATTTTGGAATTGATATATCTTCCTGTATTTGCATAGATGAGCTGACGTTCCGCGCCCTGCGGATATTTCGTCTTCAGGACATTAACCTGAATCTTCTCCTCATCCTTTGTCATTTCTTTTAAAAGCCTGATCGCTTCTTTCTTATTATCTTCAATCGCAATGATCCCTCTCGCGTGTTCAAAGAGGTTGATCACGATCTTTAATCCCACGACCACTTTCTCCGGTTCCTCCAGCATCCGCCGGTAATCGGAGGTAAGATATGGTTCACATTCCGCGCCGTTTACAATGATCGTATCAATTTCCGATTCATTTTTCGGCGACAGTTTAACGTGCGTCGGAAATCCCGCGCCGCCCATACCTACAATGCCTGCCTCCCGGATAATGTCAATGACGTCTTCCCGATAGAGTTCCTCCAGCGGTCTTATGTTTTTTGAAAAATCAATTTCTTCATACAGGTTGTCATTCTCAACAACGATGGATTCGACTTTTCCTCCGCCCGGCACCAGCCGTTTCTCAATTGCTTTTACGGTACCGGAAACTGAGGAATGGATATTGGCGGAAACAAATCCGCCCGCCTCTGCGATCTTCTGTCCGACAACCACCCGGTCGCCTTTTTTTACCAGAGGTTTCGCAGGCGCACCGATATGCTGGCTGAGAGGAAAGACCAGGTCCCCTTTTGGAACATACTCGATGACTTCCTTATCCATTGTAAGCTTCTTCCCGTCATCCGGATGAACGCCACCCTTAAACGTAAATAATGCCATATTCGATCCCTTTCCTTCTTACCTTACAAAATGAAACATCTCTGTCTGTTATTTTACTATAAGCACTATTAGAATACAATTTATTTTAACTTCCATTTTTTATAATTTACTTATTTTTTTTCTTTTTATGACTGGATTTTCTTTCTTCCGTATCGGAAATGTCCGGAAGAGAGACCTTCGCAAGAAGAGCGCCGGCAAAGATTCCGATGAAAGCGCCGGCTATGGTTCCCGTCACCAAAAGCACGGACAGGTAGTAAAAAATGTTTCCGCTTTTGAGAAGAACGGCGGCGAGCGCCACCTGTCCCACGTTATGAAAAACGCCTCCCAGAATACTCACGCCTGTGACTGAAAATTTCCGGATATTCATGGCGAGCCGCATGGCGGCGATACTACAGGCTGCTCCCGCTATACTGTAAAGCACCATCGGCAGGTTCTGAAACAGGATTCCGGTAAGCAGTATCCGCCCGATCGTAATCGTTATCGTATCTTTCAGTCCCAGTTTATACAGAGCGATAAGCGTCACGATATTTGCCAGTCCC
>CANRMC010000107.1 GCA_947631605.1 uncultured Lachnospiraceae bacterium | reverse complement strand
CCTTTTACGACCAGTACGCTGCAGCAGGAGGCGTCCAAAAAACTGAATTTTGCAACTGCAAAAACCATGCGGATCGCCCAGCAGTTATATGAAGGCGTGGATATTTCCGGCAGAGGCTCCGTAGGTCTTATCACTTATTTAAGAACGGATTCCACCCGTATTTCCGAAGAAGCCGAAAAAAGCGCGGCGGATTATATTGCGGCTCATTTCGGAGACGCATATCCGGCGTCGAAAGTTTCGGAGGTAAAGAAGGGAAAACATATACAGGACGCCCATGAAGCGATCCGTCCGACGGACGTTACCCTTACCCCTGTAATGGTGAAAGACGAACTGAGCCGCGATCAGTTCCGTCTGTATCAGCTGATCTATAACCGGTTTCTGGCAAGCCGGATGAAAGAAGCGGTATATAAAACCTGTTCCGTTACGGTATCTGTAGGAAAGCATAAGTTCAAAGCCTCGGCAAGTTCCGTTTCGTTCGACGGTTTTCTGTCCGTATATAATCCGGATGATGAAAAAGAAATATCCATACCGAAGCTTTTTGAACTGAAAAAGGGTTCTGCTCTTACCTTTATCAGTCAGGAGGAAAAGCAGCATTTTACGCAGCCGCCGGCGCATTATACGGAGGCGCTGCTGGTAAGAAGTATGGAGGAGCTGGGAATCGGCAGACCGTCAACCTATGCGCCGACTATTTCCACGCTGCTGAACCGCCGGTATATTATAAAAGAACAAAAGAATCTTTTTGTTACGGAGCTGGGTGAGGCTGTAAACCAGATCATGGTTACGGCATTTCCGGTTATTGTAGATATGAATTTCACTGCGAATCTGGAATCTCTTTTCGACAAGATCGAAGATGGCGTGATCGACTGGAAAGTGGTTGTAAGGAATTTCTATCCGGATCTGGACGAAGCTGTGAAACATGCCGGCGAGGCATTGGAAAATATCGAGATTGCCGAAGAGGAATCCGATGAGATCTGTGAATTATGCGGAAGAAATATGGTTATCAAATACGGTCCGCATGGAAAATTTTTAGCGTGTCCGGGATTTCCGGAGTGCAGAAATACGAAACCTTATTTTGAGAAAACCGGTATTGCCTGTCCGAAATGCGGAAAAGATGTGGTAATACGTAAAACCAAAAAAGGAAGAAGATATTTTGGCTGTATCAGTAATCCGGAATGTGATTTCATGTCGTGGGATAAGCCGTCTCCGGAACCTTGTCCGAAATGCGGCGGATATATGGTCGAGAAAGGAAATAAACTTCTCTGCCAGAATGAAAACTGCGGCTATGTCGTAACGAAGAAAAAAGAAGAAAAGACAGAGGCTTAAATAAAATACGATATGATTTAAAAACTTCCTGCTGCGGCGGGAAGTTTTTTGCTGCGGTCATTTATTCCATTTCTGCAAAAATTTCCATTACTGCAAGAATATAATGCTATATGACAGTGATTTGTATGACAATTTAAGGTTGTTATAGCTATGATATTATGCTATATTATTAGTTGATGATAAGATTCCTTTTAACGAAAGCTGGTGGATCGGATTTGAGCGTACAACTACTGGATAAAACCAGAAAAATCAATAAACTTCTGCATAACAACAACTCCTACAAGGTGGTTTTTAATGACATCTGTGAAGTCGTCGGTACCGTTTTGGGCGCGAATGTCATGGTTGTGAGTCAAAAGGGGAAACTTTTGGGTATCTATGAAGATGCGAATATTATCTCGCTTCATGAAATGCTGAGCGACAGTATCGGGGATGTGATTGATTTTGATCTGAATGAGAGGTTTCTCTCTGTCCTTTCAACGAAAGAAAATGTAAATCTTCTGACGCTGGGGTTTGAAGGCTCCTGTGTCACGGATTATAATGCGATCATCATGCCGATCGATTTTGCCGGAGAACGGTTGGGCACTACATTTCTTTATAGGACTGAGAAGCCTTTTGATGTGGACGATATTATTTTAAGCGAATATGCCAATACGGTAGTCGCTTTGGAAATGATGCGCTCCATATATGAAGAAAATGCGGAAGAAGTCAGAAAAGAAGCCGCCGTAAAATCGGCTCTCAGTTCGTTGTCCGTTTCTGAAAAGGAAGCCATTGAATATGTATTTCAGGAGCTGGGAAAAACGGAAGGCCTTCTGGTTGCAAGCAGGATTTCCGCAAAATACAGATTAACCCGCTCCATCATAGTAAATGCGATCAAAAAACTGGAGGGCGCCGGTATCATTGAGGCCCGTTCCTCCGGTATGAAGGGAACGTATATTAAAGTCATTAATGATGCGATCTATAACGAAATTACGATAAAGGAGTAACCGGAGGACAGAGCCGGTTTTGGGAGGAAAAAAATGGGACAGTATCTCGATGTCTTTATTGATGAGGCAAGAGAACATATTCAGACCTTAAATGACAGCGTGCTGATACTGGAACAGACGCCGGATCATTCGGACACGATCAACGAGATTTTTCGTGCGGCACATTCCCTGAAGGGAATTTCCGGCAGCATGGGATTCACAAGACTGCAGAGATTAACGCACGATATGGAAAGCGTATTTTCCGAGGTGCGGGATAACAGGCTGAAGGTGGATCCGGATCTGGTAGACGTTTTGTTTCAATGTCTGGATGCGATAGAAGGATATATAGAAAAAATAACGGAAACACAGAGCGAGGGTGAAGAAGACCATGAGGATATTATTGAAAAGCTGAACGGTTTTCTCGGAACGCCCTCTGATTCGGGTGCGGGGAAAAATCCTGTCCAGAGTAACAGCCTGCAGAATACTGCTTCCATGCTGAAACTGGAAGAAATTGAGCTTGAGGCTCTGAAAGAAGCGGAGGAAGACGGAATGACACCGTATTCCGTAACGGTCCATATCGATCCGACCTGTCTTTTGAAGAGCGTCCGGGCGTTTATGCTCTTTAAGGCGTTGGAAGGAAAAAGCGAGATCATAAAGATATATCCGTCTGTAGAAGATATCGAAGATGAGAAATTTGAGTTCGAATTCAGTATGATTCTGATTTGCGAATTGACGGAGGAAGAACTCACGAAAACGGTACTTGGGATTTCCGAGATAGAAAAAGCGGATATCGAAAAGATCGATACCGCGAATTATCAGGTAAAAAGCGAAAAGAATGAGACGAAACAGGAAAATGAACAGCCGGAACAGCCGGGCAGTACGCCTGCCGAACAGGAAAAGAAATCGGAGAATAAACCGGCGGGAAGCCGTCCGAAGGGAAAGACCGTTGTCAATCATTCCGTGCGTGTAGATATTGAAAAACTGGATGATCTGATGAATCTTGTCAGTGAGCTTATCATAGCAAAAAATGCGATCATAGCCACAGGGGAAGATATTTATGCCGAGTCGAGAAACAGCGCGAAAGCGAGGCTCTATAAACAGCAGATGGAATATGTGGAGCGGATCACCTCCAGTATCCATGAGTCGGTCATGCGTGTCCGGATGGTGCCGATTGAAAGTGTCCTGAACCGCTTCCCTAGAATGATAAGAGATATTTCCAAAAAACTGGATAAAGAGATCCAATTGATCATTACAGGAGAGGATACGGAACTGGATCGGACGGTCATTGACGAAATCGGCGATCCTTTGATGCATATGCTGCGGAACGCAGCGGATCACGGACTGGAAATGCCGGACGAGAGAGAAAAAAATGGCAAGCCGCGGCTTGGAACCATCTGGATCGAGGCAAGCCAGCAGGGAGAAAACGTTATCATACGTGTCAGAGACGACGGCGCCGGGATCAATGTGGAAAAGGTTAGAAAAAAGGCGTTGGAAAAAGGACAGATCACACAGGAAGAAGCCTCTTTCATGTCGGATGAAGACGTGATCCAGCTTCTCTTCAAACCGTCGTTTTCAACGGCGGAGAAGGTATCGGATCTTTCCGGACGCGGCGTCGGACTGGACGTTGTAAAGAGTAAGATCGAAGGTCTTGGCGGCGACGTAATGGTAGAAACGGAGTATGGCGCAGGAAGCACTTTTATTATCCGTCTGCCGCTTACTCTGGCAATCATCAAGGCGTTGATGGTACATATAAACGAGGAGGTTTACGCGATTCCGCTGGGACTGGTTTCCATAGTAGAAGTCGTTCCCCAGTCGGATGTCCAGTACATACAGGATCGTCCGTTCATACATCTTCGGGATGAAGTAATTCCTCTGATCTATATGCGGGAATACTTCCACCTGCCGGAAGCAGTACTGTCAGAGGATGATTCTCTGGTGATTGTCATTGTCAGGAAGGGAACCAAGAGTCTGGGTATCGTTGTTGACGGTTATATCGGGCAGCAGGAGGTTGTTGTCAAACCGATCGGCTCCTGTATGAATCCGCCGAAAGTAATCAGCGGTTCGACAATACTTGGAAACGGTGATGTGGCATTGATCTTAGATGCGAACGCCCTGATTTGACGGAGGGTTTGATATGGAGATTAGAGATGAACTCCGGCTGATCACAATGAATGTCGGCCGGGAAATTTACGGAATTGATATTTTCTGTGTGGACAGTATCATAAAACCTGTGAAAATAACGCCGGTTCCTTTGGTGGATGATTGTTTTTTAGGCGTCATCAATATGCGGGGAACCGTTATTCCGGTCATCAGTATGCGCCGGAAGCTGGAATTTGAGGATTGTGAAATTGGTGAGGAGGCGCGGATTCTGGTACTTCGGACAGAAGACGGCGAACTGGTAGGGGCGCTGGCAGATTCTGTCCATGATGTGCTTCTCGTCGAGCCGGAGAAATACAGTGAGGAACTGCCGGAATCCATTCGGAACCGGGCGTTTATTTCCGGCGTGATCCGGGAAGACGATCAGCTAGTCACGGTTTTAAATGTAAACGCTGTTCTGAATACCCTCGAACGTGCGGAATCAGGGATATAGAATCAGGAATATAATAATAAATAACCGAACCTATAAGAAGGATAAGGAAATGGAGAAAGAGATAATCAGAGTCGGAATTGCTTCTTATGGAATCTGCCGCGCACCGAATCAGATTATGACAGTGGGACTTGGCTCCTGTGTGGGCGTTGTTTTATACAGTCTGTTTGATGATGTCTGCGGACTTGCCCATATCATGCTTCCGCAAGAACCGGAAAAGGAAGAAAAGGAACGAAAAAAGCACCCTGCCCGGTACGCAGATACGGGGCTTCGCACCATGATAGAAGAACTGGAGCAGCTGGGCGTACGGAAAGAAGCGCTCAAAGCCAAGATTTCCGGCGGCGCCTGTATGCCGGATCTTCCGCACCCGACGGAGAATTCCCTGATCGGAAAGCGGAATGTGGAGGCAGTGAAAAAAGTCCTGTCAGAATACGGTATCGAAATCGAAGGAAATGATGTGGGAGGCGCAAAGAGCCGGACCATTATATTCGACTCGGTCAGTCATGTGCTTACGGTCCGTTTGACCGGAAGTATTACATATCAGATATAGATTTCAGTTGCCAAAGTTATGTAAACATGATATTCTGTTGGAAATAAATGGTACTGATTGAAAAAAATTAAGGAATGGAGAAAAGGTATGACACTTACAACAATTATCTTACTTGTGATCGGAGTGCTCTGTATCATTGTAAGCGTGGCTTCCGTTTCCAAGGAAAAAGAAGATACGGAAGAATCGCTGACGGAGGGAGTACAGGAAGAACTGACGGAGGGCGATAAGGAACACCTTCGGAAACTTGTGGACGATTTTATTGATGAATACGGAAAGATCAAGGCAAAAGATACGTCGGAGGCCGTAGACCAGTTAGTAGCTGAAAAGCTGCAGGAAATCGATGAATATTTCAAGCAGCTGAATGAAGAAACAGGCAGGAGCAAAGCGGAAGTAAACAGCATTTACAGCATGGTATGCGATAAGCAGAAGGAGATAAAGCTTACGCTTACGCTGGTGGACGAATATAAGAAACGCTTTGAAGTTCTGGCAGAAAAAATGGATGCGCTGGAAGAAAGAGAAGCTGAGAAAGAAGCGGATGATTCCGAGGAAGATATTGAGCAGGAGAAAGCAGAAGAAAACGGCGCAGATAAGGAGAATGAATCAGATGAAGAATCCGAGACAGTAACGGAGGAGATTTCAGAACCGGAATCTGAGGAAGAGCCATCGGAGTCGGAAGAGGATATATCGGATACAGAGGAAGAACCGGAAGCCGGCTCAAACGATAAAGAAGAATCCGAAGAAGAATATGTCACAGCCGACGATGAAGATGATGATATTGATTATGATGAGGACTACGAGACGAAAGAAACTCTGGAGGAAATGCTCCGTGAAGAGGGAATCGACATCGAAGGCGGCAGTACGGAAGAAAATGTTATGGGAATGTATCAGGCAGGCTTCAGTATTCTGGAAATCGCAAAACTGCTGGGAATCGGCGTTGGTGAAGTGAAGTCTATTGTAGATAAACATCAGGGAGAGTAACGAATGAAAGCAAAGTATTTATTAAGAGGAATCGGAATCGGGCTCATCATCGGCGTTGTGATAATGTTTGCGGCTTATTACGGATTGGACAGCGCTGATCGGAATACACAGAATAATACGGAACAGATCGCAGAAAACAGCACGGAGCCGGGAACAGAGCCGGATTCTACAGAACAGAAAACGGAGCCGGAAGAACCGTCTTCAGATACGGATGCCACAACTACGGAAACTACAACCACAGAAGCGCCGTCTACGGAGAACACGACTACGGAAGCGCCAACAACGGAGAGTGCGACTACGGAAGCGCCAACAACGGAGAACACGACTACAGAAGCGCCGCAAGAAGAGACAGTGGATACACAAGATTCCGATACGGTCACCATTACCGTAAAAAGAGGAATGGGTTCCGAGACGGTTGCTAAAATGCTGGAAGAGGCAGGACTGATCGAAGATCGTAACGCTTATGACCTCTGGCTGGAACAGAATGGTTATGCAAGAAAGATCCGTGTTGGTACGCATACTTTGAAAAAAGGCATGACGGATGAGGAGATTGCAATTATCCTTACAACCGAAAAAGAAGATTAAATTGATAAAAAAACCCGGAAAATCGGATAAAATCAAAAGAAAGTGCTTGAATGCACTTTCTTTTTGTGTTATTATCAACTTTGCGTGACAAAAAACATGCAGATTTATATGTGGACGGTGCCGATACAGAGGTTTTCTGCTGTTGGTTTCCACAGATTAGGATCTGCAGAAGTTTAAAACCAGGAGGTAAATTATGAGCGTTATTTCAATGAAACAGTTACTGGAGGCAGGTGTTCATTTTGGACACCAGACAAGAAGATGGAACCCGAAAATGGCAGAGTATATTTATACAGAGCGTAACGGGATTTACATCATCGACCTGCAGAAGTCCGTTGGTAAGGTAGACGAGGCTTACAAGGCAATTTTTGACTGCGTAGCTGACGGCGGCAAGATTTTATTCGTCGGCACAAAGAAGCAGGCGCAGGATTC
>CANRMC010000106.1 GCA_947631605.1 uncultured Lachnospiraceae bacterium | reverse complement strand
AAGGTTCCGGAAGGCTATGATGTATCTACCGGACAGAGTGCGAAAGCACTTGTAGAGACAAACAAGACAACCAGACATATAGCAGAGATTGTGACGAAGACGACAGTTACAACGGATTCAACAGCAAAGACGGGAGACTCTTTCGAAGTTGTAGTTCCGATTGCGCTTCTCATTTACTCTGCGGCAGCAATGATTATTCTTGGCTGCGGCAAGAAGAAACATTAGTTGATAGAAAATCTGAACGATAGTGTTAGGAGGAATTGTAATGACATTTCAGGAATTCTTTAAGATGGTTAAAGATACCCTTATGAAAGCGGATGCAAGCGGCATATCCGAGCATCTGGCATATCAGTTTAATATTACAGGCGAGGCGGAAGGTATCTTCTATGTGGAAGTAAAAGACGGCAAACTGTATGTGGAGCCGTATGAATACTATGACAGGGATGCAATCTTCACCTGTAAGGCAGAAACGTTGATAAAGATTGCATCCGGAAATTTGGATCCGATCGTTGCCGTAACGCTGCAGAAATTAAAAGTTCAGGGAAATATTGATAAAGCGCTCAAATTTAAGGATATCCTTAAAAAGAAATAGAACGCTGTTGGATGGAAACATCTGATTTAACGCCGGATTCGGAGGACATGTATCAGGACGGTTCGTTCACTGATACGACCAGATTCTTCGTGTCCGGCGTTATTATTGTGTCTTCTTTTGTTTTGCCGGTAGCTTCCTTAGAGACTGTCCGGTTAATCCCCATCATCTGGCTCATGACGGATTCTCCCTGCATCATAAGCTCCGAGCGGTATTCATCATCGGAAATATAAGATGCCTGCGGTTTTACATAGTCGAAATAATCCTGATAGAGGATAGACGGCATATCGTTGATCTTCTTGCTGTCATAGATTTCCCCAACGAAAAGGGAATGGGTTCCCAGATCTGTCATACTGGTTACATGACAGGAAATATAACTATTTACATGGCGGGTGAGGTAAGGAAGGGATTCCTTATCCAGCCAGTAATTTACAGAGTCAAATTTGTTGATGTCACGACCGGACTTCAGTCCGAAATGAAAGAAAAGCTCATAAGGCGTGTCCTTTGTCAGAATGGAAATGCACATTTTTCCGGAGTTTTTAATCATGTCGTGAGTCAGGCAGTGTTTGTTAATGACGGCTCCGATTTTTTCCGGCGTATTGCAAAGCTGCTGGATCGTATTGATTATGCAGCCGTTTATTTTGCCGTTATCTCTGGCGGAAACAAGGTATAAGCCGTAGCTTATGGAAAATAGCGGGTTATCATTCATTCTTTCTTCTTTCATATCTGAATCTCCTCTCAATAAGCGTAATCTTCTTGGTACTAATATTTCACCGCTTTATCTTTTTTATACTTATATGAATAAAAATGAAAAACTTTGAGTAAAATGTTATAAAAAACAACAAAAAATCAAAAGTTATTGACTATAAATAAGAAAGGTGGTATGATGACGATGGAGGTGCAGGAAATGATTACTTATGTGAAGATGAAAAATTTTATGTCATTTAAAGATGTATTATTTGATTTCAGAAATGGCAGCAAAGGTACTAAGCGATTTATTTCTATTTATGGAGAAAATGGCAGCGGTAAATCCAACTTCGTTACATGTATTGATTTGTTGAGAAAATCTATTGAATCTTTTCAGATGTCAAGTGATGTTGAAAGTATTATGGAATTTGCGAAAGAAAAGGAAGCTCCACAGGAGCTTATAGAGATGTTGCTGAATACTGCGAGTTTTTTAAAATACAAAGAACATTGCAGAATGATAGATTGTGACGAGGCTACTGAAATCGAATACGGATTTCGGGTAAATGGACATGAAGGATATTATATAATTTCTTTTAAAGAGCGTTTTCTGTATGAAAAATTATATTATTTTACCGGAAAACAGCGGGGCGTCTTGTATGAAATTGATTACACAAATGATGATTTTAAAGCAGAATTTTCAAATAAACTTTTTAAAAATAAAAAATCAGAGTTGGAAATCAGAGATGAAATAAGTAAATATTGGGGCAAACATACTTTGCTAAGCATCTTTAATAAAGAGAGAAAGGAAAAGAATGAGAAATATATTCAACAAAGCTATTTGGAATATGTATTTGATCTTATTGATATGTTGAAGGATACCACCATTCATTGTAAAACAACATCTGTATCCGGTGTCGAAATAAATGCTGAAAAGCCTGCCAATGTCTTAAAGAATTTAACAGAAGGAAAAATAAAAAGAGAAGATGAAGTTTTGTTAGATCGTTCAGAAAGAATTATCCGTGATTTCTTTACGCAGGCATATGCAGATATCAAGGATGTATATTATGAGAGAAAATTTCAGAATGAAGAACTCCGGTATAGGTTATATGTGGACAAGATGATTGGTGGAAAGGTCAGAATGATTCCTTTCTCCAGAGAATCAGCGGGTACTCAGCACATTATCGATATTATTCATACGTTGTTAGGTGCATTCTGCGGCGTTACGGTTATTTATGATGAAATCGATGATGGAATACATGATCTGCTTTTGAAAAATGTCTTGGAATCAATGATTGAAGATATTTCGGGGCAGCTTATTATTACAACACATAACACATATATGTTGGAGACAATTGATATTAAATCTGTCTATGTGATCAATGTTGATTATCAAGGGAATAAAGAAGTAAAGTGTCTGGATAAGTTTTCAAGAATCCAGGGAACGAATAATCCAAGAATTATGTATTTAAAGGGCTTATTTGGGGGCGTGCCAATTGTTGACGTGCTGGATTATGATATGATATTACAGGAATTGAATGAAGACACAGACATAGAGGGAGGCGAATAGAAGTGCCTCAAAATATGTTGAATTATACGAAATGCGCAGTTATCGTGCATGGAAAATCCGAGTTTTCATTGGTAAAGTACATCTATACAAATTTGCATTTGCCGGTGAAAATCATTGCAAAAGATAAAGGACGCGGAAGTATTCAGATAAATGGGTTATTGGATTATTTGAGTAAAAAGCAATTCAGAACACTGAAAAAATTTGCGGATGAGTATACAGTAGAATATGATAAAAGTACGAAAAGTCTTAAGAATTTTAAGCTTTTTATTATCATGGATACTGATGACTGTGATGAGGTTACAAAGTCTAAGTATATTTCCGGTGCATTATTTGAAGGGCATCCATTATGTGAATATATTGTGCCCATTTATAATGATTCAAATCTTGAAGATATAATGTTAAAGGCTAAAATAATGGTAAAAAGAATACCGGATGCGAAAAAGAGTTCTTATTATACAAAAATCTTTCCTATTAATACCGGTGCACTAAGTGTTGACACTATTAATCAAGTAAGAACATTTGCAAAGAAAATAAAAGACATTCAGGAAACGAATATGCAGGTTTTTATTGAATATTGTTTTCAACAAATGCCTGGAGAGGTATTGTGGAATGAAGAGAATAAAAAATAAAGGCGCCCTGTATATGAAACAGGACGCCTTTCGCTTTATTTCCAATTATTTTAATTTGTAAACGGCGTGCCCGGCGCAACGGTTCCGTCATAGATAAATCCACTTGCCGGCAGCTCGTTGGTCTTTCCGTCCGGATTTAATTTCTTTACTTCGTCTTGCGTTAATATCATTTCCTCTGGAAGTTCGATTGATGATGAATACCAGCTCTGACCTACATAGGAGTAAGGCGCCCGCCATGTATCCGTTGCGCTGTCATATTCATACAATACATCACGGGTTACAGTTACACCCTTATAATTTGTATAAGTCATATTCCGTACTAGGATATCCGCAGTCGGGTGTTCCGAAAAGACAGCCCCTTCTTCATATTGGTTCCATACATTGATGTATCGACCGCCGCCGCCCGGTTCAATAACCCATGCGTCTTCGATTCTGGCAGCATAGGAATCTCCTCTTACCATACCTACATAAGTGTAAGCCTCACCATACCCCCAGCCTTCAACGCCTACCCGAAGCCAGCTTCCCGGAAATACTGTATTATTGAATGTCTCACCGCAGATCAGATCTTCAGCGGCGTCTAAGTCCGCGGAGCTTTTCTTCGCATATTCAAAAACTTTCGTTGAAAGGTTTTCGACGGTTGCATGCGCAGCGTAATCGTTGGCTGCGCCGTTGAACAGGAAGAGTTTTTCAATGTATTTGGTATAAATCGGATCGGTGGTTCCCGTTCCGGCTCCGCCATATGTCTTAGTAGTTCCGTTATGCGTAATATTTACCAGATAATGAGCGGAACCGTTTTCAACAGTACAGTTTGGATCGATCAGTCTTGCCGCCGCAGCGATCGTTCCCGGATATCCCAGAGAATCAAGAACGAACGGGTGCAGATACAATGCAAACAGCTTGTCGCCGGATGAAGAATACATATCATAGTGTTCGTTCAATGACAACTCCGAATAAGGAGAAGCCGCAAGGAGCGGATATGGCCGATAGGTGTTTGGCTTGGAAGTGTCCTGTATCTGTTTTGGATAGATTGCCAGTTTACCAAGCGCGTTTTCTATCTTATCTATACGGTCGAAGAAATCTGTTCCCGTAGGAGCGTAGGTATCTACAAGATACTGAACATAATCTTTTACGGCAGGGCAGTTGACTGTAATTGTGGTATCTTCATAATCCGGTGATGACGTATAAATTACGTTTCCGGACTGCCGGTATGTATATGGAGAATCCGCCTGCTGTAAAACAAGTGTGCCTCCGTCCATGTCGTAGCCGTCTCTTGAGAAAATATATCCGCCGTTTACACGACCGGTTTCATAGTTCTCATATTGAACATCTGCGAATCTGTTTCCCTCCGGAAGCAGAACGCAAGGTTCCTGATCGGATGTGTAATAAATACTGCTTTTATCTACGAATCGCACATAAGAAGGATCCGGATTGTCCGTTTCTACGAAGAAATAATCGTTAAACGGAGCAAGGAGCGGTGTGATCTTGTATGTATATTTTGTAACGTCAGTTGAGGCTTCCGGATTCGTGGATGGTCCCGGCTCCGTTCCCGGATTGGAAGGCTGCCCGGTAGCGGTCAGCGGCGTTATCGGCGTTCCGACATATCCCTGCGTATATTTTGAGGCAATGCCCCCTACATTTCCCGGTGCGCTTCCGTTCTTTCTTACCAAAACGATCTGGATCGCTTCGAGCCGTTTCGCATAGCCGGCGGTTCCGGCTGCCGCACCGTTTTTCACCCATCCCAGCCAGCCGTAGGTCTGTGCATGGACGCGGTAGTAAATATCATAATGCTCTGCCATTTCTCCGGAGAGTGCGATCTGGATCGCTTCTAACCGCTTCGCCTGTCCGCTGGTTCCGGACATGGCGCCGTCCCATTTTACATTCTGCCAGCCAATGGACTGCACATGCGTCCGGTAACAGATATTGCCCGGATACTGTTTATTCGTAAGTTTGATCTCGATTCCTTCCAGACGTTTTGCCAGTCCGCTGGTTCCGGCTACGTTGCCGTCTGCTTTCCAACCCTGCCAGCCGATAGACTGCACATGCGTCTTATACATAACGTGGGTTTCTGTCTCTCCGGCAACCTCTGTGCTGGCGTTCGGTGTCAGCGGGATATACGGTTTCGCAGTTTTCGGAGTGATGCCTCCCAGATTCTGGGCAGGCGTCTGTCCTTTTGGCAGGATCACGATCTGGATCGCCTCTAACCGCTTTGCAAATCCGGCAGTTCCGGCAGGTTCTCCGTTCTTTGCCCATGTGAGCCAGCCATAGGACTGTGCGTGCACACGATAATAAACGTCATAATTGGAAGCTCCCGCACCGGTCAGTTTGATCTTGATCGCTTCCAGTCGTTTTGCTTCTCCCTCGGTTCCGTTTGTCTCTCCGTTCGATGACCATGGAAGCCAGCCGTAGCTTTGGCAGTGAGTTGTATAACGGATTCCCAGAGAAGAGTCGCCGGATACATTTATCCGGATTCCCTCCAGCCGTTTATACAGCCCGGAAGTTCCTGCCATCTGTCCGTCCCGTTTCCATTCCTGCCAGCCGATGGACTGTACATGCGTCTGGTAACTGACAGAGACTGCCCCTGCCGCATTTACAGGTTTGGATCCGACGGGAGCAAACATGGAAAGAAGCATTACGGCGACTGTAAGAAGCGCCAATAAACATCGTCTTCGTTTCATATTTTTCCCTCCATTTTTCTAAAATATTTTTCTGTGTTTTCCTGTTTCTTTACGCTTCAATTTCTTGACATTTTCCTAATTTATTTATATCATTTTTTTGGAAATTAAACAATCGGAGATTGATAGTTTTGGCGATAGAAAATGTTGCCATAAACATAAATGGGAAAGGAAGCGGATGATCTTGAATATCGATGAATTTATTACCGGTCTGGATGCGGTTTTTGATAAGGGAGCGTCCAGGGAAGAAGTAGAACCGTATTTTGAAAAATGGAGAAAGCAGGCAGAAGAGGAAGGCGACAAGGCGGCTTCCGTTACGATACTGAATGAGATGATGGGATATTTCCGGGAAACGAGTCAGTATGAAAAATCCATCGGGTGCGGAGAAGAAGCGCTGGCTTTGATGAAAGAAATGGATATGGAAAATACGCTTCCGTATGCGACAACCCTTCTGAATACGGCAAATGCTTTAAGGGCGGCAGGAAAATTGGAAGAATCGGCGAACCGTTACGGGCGGGTGTTCGCTCTTTTTGAACAGTTAGTTTCACCAGAAGATTTCGCGTATGCGGAGTTATACAATAATGTTGCTTTGTTGTATCAGGAACTGGGACGCTTTCCACAGGCAGTACAGTGCCTTGGAAATGCGCTTTCCATCTGTTTAAGGACGGTGGGAAAGGAATTTCAGACAGCCGTTACTTACACGAATCTTGGCACCAGCGAGCTGCATGCCGGAGATATTACCGGTGCGGTACGGGATCTTCAGGAGGCTGAGCGGCGGTTTACGGCTATGGAAGTAAAGGACAGCCACCATGCGGCGGCGATCGCATCCATGGCGGAGGCAAAATATCTGCTTGGAAATTATCAGGGGGCGGCAGCGGATTATGTAACAGCGCTTGCCATGATCGAAGATTATATTGGAAAAAATGAGGGCTGGAACCGCGTTTATGAGAAATATCAGGCGGCGAAGCAGGCGGCGGAACATCCTGCTTCCGGTATGGAACTTGCAAAAGATTTTTATGAAAATTACGGCGCTGCCATGCTGCATGAGAAATTTCCGGACTATGAAGTAAAGATTGCTGTCGGAAAGGCAGGCGCGGGTTCCGAATGTTTCGGATACGACGACGGGCTGTCCAGAGATCACGATTTCGGTCCCGGATTCTGCATGTGGCTTACGGATGAGGATTTTGACGCGATAGGTGAAAGGCTTGATCAGGAATATCAGGCGCTTTATCAGGAATATATTACAGAAGGGTACCGGAAACATTATCCGTATCTTCCAAATGTGGCAAGCATTGCTCAGGCAAAAGGCGCCGAAAACAGAACCGGCGCAAGAAGGATCCATGATTTCTATGA
>CANRMC010000105.1 GCA_947631605.1 uncultured Lachnospiraceae bacterium | reverse complement strand
AAACCGTGCTTTTGAATATTTCATGGAATCTGCTCCGGCAGCCATGAATGACAAAGCGGAGATCCGGAAGCTGGAACCATACTGCCATGGACAGTTTACCGAGGGTATGCAGAGTCCGTTTGCCGGACGCGCCCATGTGCACTGGCTGACAGGTACCGCATCCACGGTTATGGTTGGATGCGTGGAGGGTATTCTCGGACTCCGGCCTGACTTTAACGGGCTTTCTCTGGAACCGTCGATCCCGTCAGAATGGAAGGAATTTTCCATGACAAAGGATTTCCGTGGTAAGAAGCTTAATATTAAGGTTCTGAATCCAAACGGTGCAGAATCCGGTTGTGTAAGACTTACCGTAAACGGCGCCGATATGGACGGCGATTATATTCCGTTTGATAAATTGGCAGAGAAAAACGATGTTGTTTTAAAAATGTCATAACACTGAAATGAATGGTTTCCCTCTTTTTGCACATATTAACTATATATGTGCAAGAAGGGGGATTTTTTATGAAAATATATTCGGATTTTTATTACTTGGATAAACCTGAAAATAAAGGGATCGCAGCGACACTGGATCGGGACCGGACGGAGCCTGTGATATACAATGCCGAAAAAAATGCAAAAGCCGACAATCATTCTTCAGAGGAAAACAGGCTGGAAACTGCCGAGAAGCGTGGCAATCTGATCCGGGATTACGGACAGATCACACTGAACAGGAATAAATTCCGCTACCGGATCCATCTTCTGAATATCATCGGCGAGATTGAGGGACATGATAATCTGCCTTCCGCCAGTAAAACCAGTAAGTATGAGCATATCCTTCCGCAGCTCGCGGCGGTTGAGGATGACGAGGAGACGGACGGTGTTCTGGTTCTTCTGAATACGGTGGGCGGAGATGTGGAGGCAGGTCTTGCCATCGCGGAAATGATAGCCTCCCTCAGCAAACCTGTCGTTACCCTTGTGCTGGGCGGCGGACATTCCATCGGCGTACCCCTTTCCGTATCGGGAGATGTGTCCTATATAGTGCCTTCGGCTACCATGGTTGTTCACCCAATCCGCATGAATGGTACCGTTTTGGGTGTAAAGCAGAATTTTGAGTATATCGAGCGGATGCAGGACCGGATCATCGAATTTACCGCAGGACATGCTTCCATTTCGGAAGAGAAGCTGAGGGAGATCATGTTTAATACAAAAGAGCTGACAAAGGACATTGGATCCGTACTTGTGGGAAGTCAGGCGGTGGATTGCGGTATCATCGACCGGGTTGGCGGAATTAATCAGGCATTATCTTGCTTATATGGCTTGATTAATGACGCAAAAAATTGTAAAATAAATCTGTATGAGCATTTTGAGGAATAGTCTGTATCAGATTCTCCGGTATACCATATGCTGGAGAATCTTTGACTGAAAATACAAAATAAGGAGTTTCGGTATGGCGTCAAATACAAATGCCGGTCGCAGAAAAACCGGAAGCACGAAAGCGAAAAACAATGCAAGGAAACCTTCCGTACAAAAGAAAGGTAGCGGAACAAAGGCAAAGGATGAGGATCTGACTTTAAGTCCGGAGAAAAAGCGTGAACTGTATCTGTTCGGTTATCTTGCGGTAGCTATTTTTCTTTTTTGCAGTAATCTTGGTCTTTGCGGCTTTATAGGACGTGGGATTTCCGGTTTTTTCTTTGGACTTTTCGGAACTGTCACTTATATCATTCCGATATACATATTTCTTTCCGCAGCGTTCCTGCTTTCTAACGGGCCGGTCAAGCGGGTTGTAAAGAAAGTGATCTGGGTTGGCGTCGCGCTTCTTGTCGTAGGATTTATCTGCCAGATCGCAGCGGGTGCGGATGAAATGACGATCAAGCGCTTATATGAGATCGGATCAAAAGATAAAAAAGGCGGCGGCGTTCTGTTTGGCGGAATCCTTGTACTCTTATATAAGATGATCGGAAAAGTCGGCACCGTTATTCTGACTGTACTGCTCAGTATTGTCGTAGTGCTCCTGGTTACGGATATTTCCATTATTGACTTTGGGAAGAAGATGTTTTCTTTCGATTTCGGACAGAGAGATGATGAGGATGCGGACATCTGGGAAGACGAGGACGAGGAGGTTTCAAAACGCGGACCGAAACCTTCGAATATTTTAAATAATATTGATATTCTCGATGACGGGGATTCTTCTGTAAAAGGAAATAAATCCAAGCGGAAACGTAAAAAGGATTCCCGTATCAAAGATGAAGAAGTACATGAAATAAAACCGGAAAAAACAGATTTCAGCGATCTCTGGTCGGAGCCTGCGCAAAGTGTTCCGGCGGAACAAGAAGATATTTTTGCTTCCCCTAAGAAACCGGCTGCGCCAAATCATGCCGGACAGAATTCCTCGATTGATGAAATGGTTGAGACGGCGAAGAAAGACATTGCGTTTGAAACCAGTACGATCTTAAATCCTTTAAGCAAAGTAAAATATGACAGACATGAAACGAATTCGGGCGTTTCTGTTTTGAAACCTTCAAAAGAAACGTACGTCGATGAAATATCCGGCTCGTCTGAGGTTCCGGTTTATGACTCGGCTTTTGTGAGGGCTGCCGATCCGGAAAACAAGCATCCGGACAGGAATCCATCGGAAGAGGCGGAAACCCAGAGCACGGATTTCAGTACAGTGACGAAGAAAGACAGAGAAGAAGCGACAAAGGATGTTCAGAAAGAAATAAGCCAGAACAGCTCTGTTGCTGTGAAGAAAAAAGAATATAAATTTCCTCCTGTTTCCCTGCTTGTATCTGGAAGAGGAAAGGGCGGACGAAATAACGAATCGAATGTCCGTGAAACGGCATTGAAATTAAAGTCTACGCTTGAAAGCTTCGGAGTAAATGTTACGATTACAAATTACAGCTGCGGTCCGGCAGTCACGCGGTATGAAATGCAGCCGGAGCAGGGCGTGAAGGTCAGTAAGATACTCAGTCTTGCCGACGATATAAAACTGAATCTTGCCGCTGCGGATATCCGTATCGAAGCGCCGATCCCGGGAAAAGCGGCAATCGGGATCGAGGTTCCGAACAAGGAAAATCAGACCGTATTTTTCAGGGACCTGATTGACAATGAAAATTTCCGGCAGTTCCCGTCCAATATTGCATTTGCTGTCGGTAAAGACATCAGCGGACAGGTGATCGTTTCTGATATCGCAAAAATGCCGCATCTTCTGATCGCCGGTTCTACCGGTTCCGGTAAATCCGTCTGTATCAATACGCTGATCATGAGTATCCTGTATAAGGCAAAGCCGGATGATGTAAAGATGATCATGATCGATCCGAAGATGGTAGAACTTACCGCATATAACGGTATTCCGCATCTTTTGATCCCTGTGGTGACGGATCCGAAGAAAGCCTCCGGTGCGCTGAACTGGGCAGTCATGGAAATGACGAACCGTTATCAGCTTTTTGCCCAGTATAATGTAAGAAATATTCAGGGATATAATAAAAAAGTCGAAGAAGTACAGGAAATGGACGATGTCAGTCAGGACAGCATAAGTAAGCTGCCGCAGATCGTCGTTATTGTAGACGAGCTGGCAGACCTTATGATGGTAGCGCATGGTGAAGTGGAGGATGCGATCGTCCGGCTTTCCCAGCTGGCAAGAGCCGCCGGTATTCATCTGGTAATCGCAACCCAGCGTCCTTCCGTAGATGTTATTACCGGACTGATCAAAGCGAACGTTCCTTCACGGATCGCATTTGCCGTTTCTTCCGGCGTGGATTCCAGAACGATCATCGATCAGGTGGGAGCGGAAAAACTGTTAGGAAAAGGGGATATGCTCTTTTATCCGACCGGCTATACGAAACCGGTCAGGGTTCAGGGCGCCTTTGTTTCGGATGAGGAAGTTGTTTCCGTTGTAAACTATATTAAAAAACAGTTTGGAGAGTCAGAGTATGATGAGAATGTGAGCCGGACCATCGACAGCTCCGTAGGAGCAGCCTCATCTTCAGGCAGTGCGCCGGGCACCGGAAATGACAGAGATGAATATTTTGAAGAGGCGGCGCGTCTTGTGATCGAGAAGGATAAAGCTTCTATCGGCAACCTGCAGAGAGTATTCCGTATCGGTTTCAATCGTGCGGCGCGTATCATGGATCAGCTCTGTGACGCAGGGGTCGTCGGTCCGGAGGAAGGAACGAAACCGAGACAGATCCTTATGACAATGGAACAGTTCGAAGACTATATGAGCGTATAAGATTACTGAACTATATATGGCAACAGGCAGAAATAGAAAGGAAAGAATTATGCTGACAGACATTGAAATCGCACAACAGGCAGAATTAAAAAAGATTAAAGAAGTAGCGGCAAAGCTGGATATCGCAGAAGACGATCTGGAACTTTATGGAAATTATATCGCAAAACTTTCCGAAGATATGATACATAGAGCTGCAGAAAATCCGGATGGAAAGCTGATTCTTGTAACTGCTATCAATCCGACTCCGGCAGGCGAAGGAAAAACCACCGTAACAGTCGGACTTGGGCAGGCTCTGGGACGGCTCGGAAAGAAATCGGTGATCGCACTTCGGGAACCATCCCTCGGACCTTGTTTCGGTATCAAAGGCGGAGCGGCGGGAGGCGGTTATTCCCAGGTCGTTCCTATGGAAAATCTGAACCTGCATTTTACCGGAGATTTCCATGCGATCACTTCCGCAAACAACCTTTTATGCGCAATGCTGGATAATCATCTTTTACAGTCAAACTCCCTGAATATCGATCCGAACCGGATCGTGATCAAGCGGTGTCTGGATATGAATGACCGGGCGCTCCGGAATATCGTGATCGGGCTTGGAAAACGGACCGACGGCGTCGTAAGAGAGGACCATTTTATCATTACAGTTGCCTCTGAGATCATGGCAATCGTATGTCTGGCGGAAGATATTTCCGATCTGAAGGAACGGCTGGGCAGGATAATCGTCGCATATACCTATGATAATGAACCGGTAACGGCTGCGGATCTAAAAGCTGTCGGCTCCATGACTGCGCTTTTAAAGGACGCTATGAAGCCGAACCTGATCCAGACGTTAGAGCATACGCCGGCTATCGTGCATGGCGGACCGTTTGCGAATATCGCGCACGGCTGCAACTCCGTAAGGGCAACGAAGACCGCATTAAAGCTGGCGGACTATGTCGTAACGGAAGCTGGCTTTGGCGCAGACCTTGGTGCTGAGAAATTTTTCGATATAAAATGCCGGATGGCAGGATTAAAACCGGACGCCGTAGTTCTGGTCGCCACCGTCCGCGCACTGAAATATAACGGCGGTGTTTCTGCGGATTCCTTGTCAGAAGAAAATCTCGAAGCATTGGAAAAAGGAATATCAAATCTCGGCAAACATATTGAGAATCTCAAGAAATACGGAATCCCGATCGTAGTTACCCTGAATCATTTCATGTCCGATACGGAAAATGAACTGCGTTTCGTAAAGGAATACTGCGAGAAGAAGAACTGCCGTTTTACGCTTTCCGACGTTTGGGAAAAAGGCGGAGAGGGAGGAATCCCGCTTGCAGAGGCGCTTCTGGATATGCTGGATAAAGAAAAGCCGGATTTTCATCTCTTATATGAGGATTCCCTCACGATCAAAGAAAAGATAGAAAAAGTAGCGGTCGAAATCTATGGCGCGGATGGCGTGATATATACGCCGGAGGCGGAAAATGCAATAAACCGGATCGAAAAATTGGGATATTCGGATTTTCCGGTCTGTATTGCTAAGAATCAGTATTCTCTCTCGGATGATCCGAAGAAACTCGGACGGCCGGAAGGATTTACGGTGACGATACGAGAGGTTTATGTATCGGCAGGCGCGGGCTTTGTGGTTGCCATTTCGGGAACCATCATGTCCATGCCGGGGCTTCCGAAAGTACCGGCTGCCGAGCGGATCGATGTTATTGATGATGAAATCGTCGGATTATTCTAAAAGATAAATAATAGAAGGAGGATTGGCATGGCGAAAGTTATTGATGGAAAAGCGATCAGTCAGATGATCAAAGACGAAGTAAAACAAAAAACCGAAGCTCTGAAACAGGAGGGGATTGAAATCTGCCTTGCAGTCATTCAGGTTGGAAATGATCCTGCCTCCACCGTTTATGTCGGAAATAAAAAGAAGGCGTGCGCCTATACCGGAATCCATTCCAAAAGCTATGAGCTTCCGGAAGAAACAACCGAGGAGGAGCTTCTGCATTTGATTAATATGCTGAATCAGGACGCGTCGGTAAACGGAATCCTTGTCCAGCTTCCGCTTCCTGCGCATATCAATGAGGATACGGTGATCCAGAACATTTCACCGGATAAGGACGTAGACGGTTTCCACCCGCAAAGCGTAGGAAGGCTCAGTATCGGCCAGCGGGGATTTCTTTCCTGCACGCCGGCCGGTATCATCCAGCTCTTAAAACGGAGCAATATTGAAATCGAAGGAAAAGAATGCGTGGTGATCGGAAGAAGTAATATCGTCGGAAAACCTATGGCTATGCTTTTGCTTCGTGAAAACGGCACCGTAACCGTCTGCCATTCCAGAACAAAGAATCTGAAAGAAATATGCAGACGCGCGGACATTCTGGTGGCGGCCGTCGGAAAACCGAAGATGATCGATTCCTCTTACGTGAAGCAGGACGCCGTCGTAATTGACGTTGGCGTTCATAGAAATGAAAATAATAAATTGTGCGGGGATGTGGATTATGATTCCGTATTCCCAATCGCCGGATATATCACTCCGGTTCCGGGCGGCGTAGGTCCTATGACGATCGCCATGCTGATGAATAACTGTCTGGAAGCTGCTCTAATGCAGAACGGAAAATAAACGGGAGCAAACTATGTTTAATGTGTTACTCATATCACTGGGCTGCGACAAAAATCTCTGTGACAGCGAGGAAATGCTCGGAATACTGACAGCGAGAAATTATAATATCACAAATGACGAAACAGAGGCGGACGCCGTAATCATCAATTCCTGCTGTTTTATCCGGGACGCCATGACGGAGAGTATCGATACGATATTTGAAATGGCAAAGCTGAAAGAGGGGCGCCTGAAATACCTGATCCTTGCCGGCTGTATGGCGGAGCGCTTTCAGGCTGAGATCGCAGAGGATATACCGGAAGTGGACGCTTTCGTAGGAACAACGGCATATGAGGAAATTGCCGATATTATCGACAGGCTTCGGGCAGGCGAACGCAGGATATGCGCCTATCATTCTCTGGACTATCTGCCGGACACAACGACAAGAAGAATTTCCTCTACAGCGCCGTATATGGCATATCTAAAGATTGCCGAGGGCTGCGATAAGCATTGTACATATTGTGCGATCCCGTCTTTTCGGGGACCGTACCGGAGCGTTCCAAAAGAAAAACTGCTGGAACAGGCGGAAAAACTGGCGGCGGACGGGGCAAAAGAATTAATCCTTGTGGCTCAGGAGACGACCTGTTACGGAAAAGACCTTTATGGGAGAAAATGCCTGCATGAACTGATCCGCGATCTATCAAAGATCGAACAGATTGAATGGATAAGACTG
>CANRMC010000104.1 GCA_947631605.1 uncultured Lachnospiraceae bacterium | reverse complement strand
ACTTTCAAAAAGTTGCTCAAAATCAAAAATATGCAGTCAAAATGAAACTAAGTGGAATTTACTTTTTCATTTAACCTTGCTGTATGAATGTATGAAATCATGAAATTGTATACTTGACAAGTCCTTTGCATATGATACAATATCACTAATTAGTGAATGACTGGTGTCCGGTCACAAAAAAAGCCTTGGAGATTTTATTCCTTGGCTTTTTTGCATTATATGGCATTCTAAATTTCACGCCTATAATATTTGAGAACGCGAATGAATTTACAAAAAGCGTTGCCAAATTTTTGGCAGCGTTTTTTTGATATCCAAAATTTCCCCTGCGGAGCAGTGATGGCAGCTGACATCCGCAGGGGAAGGAGGTATTTATGGCAATATGAATTTGATTAATTTATGCTATCTGCACGATTATTAAATGTGCCGCAATTGGTTCAGTTCCGCCTGCGGATGGTGTAATGATCAAAGCTGACGCATTATCTGCCGGATTTCTAACGGTCAGTATAGAATCTTCGGACGTGGTAGTTACCAGCGCCATTCCAATGATTGCTGACGAGCCGGTTGCCCGACCGGAAACCGTATAAGCCAATTCTGTACCGTTTAATGTTATTACCAACTGTCCTGCCTGATTCACATTGACTTGGAAAAATACCATATAAGTTCCTATTTCTCCCAAAGTAAAGGAATCATTGCTGTTACGGGTAATAGTTGTTCCGCTGGTTGCACCATTTCGCGGGAAATCCACATCTGTACCCTGCGCGACTGTCGTTGCATTATCCGGCGGCATCAGGGCATAGAAATCTGCATAATTCGCGATGCCCCCTGCCGGTCCCTGCGGTCCTGCTTCACCTTGTGGCCCCTCTGGACCTGCCGGACCTTGCGGACCTGTTTCGCCTGCCGGACCTTGTGGACCCTGCGGACCTGCCTCACCTTGTGGACCCTGTGGACCCGTTTCGCCCTGTGGTCCTTGTGGACCGGTTGGACCTGCCGGGCCTTGCGGGCCGGTCTCACCTGTTGGTCCCTGTGGTCCTACCGGACCGGTTGCTCCGATCGGACCTGCCGGGCCAGTTGCTCCCTGCGGTCCTTGCGGGCCGGTTTCGCCTGCCGGGCCTTGCGGACCTGTCTCGCCCTGTGATCCTTGAGGACCTGCCGGACCCTGCGGTCCTGTAGCACCGATTGGACCTTGCGGTCCTGCTTCACCCTGTGGGCCCTGCGGGCCGGTTTCGCCTGCCGGTCCCTGCGGACCGATTGGACCTTGCGGACCCGTTTCACCCTGTGGACCGGTCGGACCGGTTTCACCTGCCGGTCCCTGCGGACCTGTAGCTCCCTGTGGGCCCTGCGGGCCTTGCTCTCCGGTTTCACCCTGCGGTCCCTCCGGACCTGCCGGACCTTGCGGGCCTGTAGCTCCCTGTGGTCCCTGTGGGCCTTGCTCTCCGGTTTCGCCCTGCGGTCCCTGTGGGCCGGTTGGACCTTGCGGACCGACTTCACCCTGTGGTCCCTGTGGCCCTTGCTCTCCGGTTTCACCCTGCGGTCCCTCCGGACCTGCCGGACCTTGCGGGCCTGTTGCACCCTGTGGGCCCTGTGGACCCTGCTCTCCGGTTTCGCCCTGCGGTCCCTGTGGACCGGTTGCACCTTGCGGTCCTACCTCACCCCGTGGTCCCTGTGGTCCCTGTGGGCCGGTTGCACCGGTCGGACCTGCCGGGCCCGTTTCACCTTGTGGACCCTGTGGGCCCGTTTCGCCTGCCGGACCCTGTGGACCTGTCGGACCCTGCGGGCCCGTTTCACCGATTGGCCCCTGCGGTCCGATTTCACCCGTCGGTCCCTGTGGACCTACCGGGCCTGCCGGACCTTGTGCACCCGCCGGTCCCTGTTCGCCTTGCGGTCCCTGTGGTCCGATTTCACCTGCCGGACCTTGCGGACCCGTTTCACCAATCGGTCCTGCGGCACCTGCCGGACCTGTGGCGCCGGTTGCACCTCTCGGACCCTGCGGTCCGGTCTCTCCCGTTAGTCCTTGCGGACCGGTTTCACCTTGCGGGCCCTGTGGTCCAATCGGTCCTCTTGGGCCCTGCGGTCCGGTTTCTCCGGTACACCCTCTCGGCCCCATCGGTCCCCGTGGACCCGGAGGTCCGGGAGGTCCCGGCGGGCATGGCGGCACAGGCGGACATGGCGGCTTAGGAGGTACCGGAGGACAGTCCTGAGATGGCCGGTTACCGTCGTTGCAGCCGTTGTTACAACTATCGCAATTATTTGCAAAATTGTTATTATTAGAATACATATTATTGAAAAAATTACGTCTATCCATTATATCTCCAGTTTCTTTCTTCATATTATAATATGTCTTTCTTCATTCCTTGACACAAAGTATTGACAAACCGGTCTAATTGTTATAGACTGATCACAGGTCGGTCTATAACTTTTAAACCAGTTAAATATCCGCAGCAAAAAGGAGGCGCTGTCATGAAAAAATTAACCGAAGCAGAAATGAAACTCATGGATATTATTTGGGAAAATAATCCCGCTCCTTCCAGACGATTGGTCGAACTTGCCAGCCGTCTGCTGAATTGGAAGAAGTCAACCACCTATACCATTTTAAAAAAACTGGAAGAAAAAGAAATGGTTGAAAACAAAAATGCAACCGTAGAATATCTGGTTACATTGGAAGAATACAATACAACGCTTACCATTGAGACGGTTGACCATTATTTCTCCGGTTCCCTTCCAAAATTCCTGACTGCCTTCGTCAGGGAAAAGAAGATCAGTCCGGAGGAAGTGAAGGAGTTGGAATCCATCATCAAAACCTATAAGGAGGAAGCCGATGACTGAAATATTTCGTTTTTATTTTGAAGCATTACCCGTGACTGCTGTTTTGATCCTTCTTGCGATCGGCATACGTTTTTTTCTTGCAAAAGAATCCAGCCGTTTAAAATGTTTAGTCTGGCTGATCCTTATGTTCCGGCTTTTGTGCCCATTATCTTTTGAAACAAAATACGGTTTTATACCAAAGCAGACGTCATCTTTCGATCAGCTTCAGGAATCTTTTCTCCAACCCGAACAGGAAACATTATCCGTTCAGAATTTGCCTGCGGCTCCTTCCATGACAGAAAATACAGATTCTATCCCGCCGGAAACTTCCGATTCTGAAAGATCCATGCAACGGGTACCATCCGCCGGTTTTCTGAAAGTCATTATGTATGTCTGGTATGCCGGAATTATCGTATTTCTTATCTATACTGTCTGGCAGATACTATGGCTTGCAAGGCTTAAAAAGCGCAGCTCCTGTATCGATGAGGATGGGCGGATTTATCAGTGGCACAACCGGACCGGCGCCTGCGTGATCGGACTTTTTGATCCGAAAATATATATTCCGTCCGACATTTCAGAAGAGGAAAAAACAGTAATCATCAGTCACGAAAATATGCATATTAAAAGGCGGGACTATCTGTTTATTCTGGGATACTATACAGCGCTTATTCTTAACTGGTACAACCCTCTCTGCTGGATCGCTTATTTCCTCGTAAGGCAGGATATCGAGTGTGCCTGCGATGAACAGACGCTTACCGGCGCTTCTCTGAATGACAGGATCCACTATGCCGAAACCCTGCTCCGCTTTTATCAGTCGGGAAATATCAAATATCCCGTCTTATCCTTTGGTAACAGCGGGATTAAGAAACGGATCATCAATATCGGGAAACAGTATCCCAAGAAAAAATGGCTTACAGCAAGCATTTTAACAATCTGCATTTCCATTTCCTTACTTGGCTGCCTCTCCTATACAAAATCCGAACCGGAGAAATCTTCTTATGACACACTGGGTGAAGAAATGAGCCAGAAGCAGCTAGGCATTTCCCTGCCCGAGATCATTTATGCCGATACCGGGAAAGCCGCTTTTTATGACACTTACGGTCTGTTCATCTACGACTACGCAGAACATAACTTTATCGGTTATGTATCTTTCGCCGATATCGGAATTCAGATGATAAATGGGGATAACGCTACCTTTGTATATGCCGGATCAGACGGAAATACCTACTATATTACAGACGCGGATTTTAAAAACCGTTATGTATACGATTGCGACAAAGACTTACTCACAGAAGGAACCTTTACAGAATCGGACCTGACACCGGACAAACTGGCGGCACTAACTACGGAAATGGATCCAAATATTTCCGCATACGGCTATATTTATAAACTGCCGGACGGAACTGCTCTTTACTTCAAATACCATGACGCAGCTTCACCTGCGGAAGAAGGACTTTATAAAAATATCAGCCTGAACCGATATACATACAGCGATGGTACGGAATCCGAATATTACATTTACCAGTAAGTGTAGCAATAGTTGCAGTAAAATGCAACAAAATGTAGCAATCCACAGCAATAGCTACAGTAAAATGCAGCAATCCGTAGCACGTAGCAATAGTTGCAGTAACCCACAGCAGTAGCAGCAATAAATACAACAAAATGTAGCAATAACTGTAGCAATCTACAGCAATAACTGCAACAAAATACCGCCTCGTTTCCCGACCGGCAGATACATCAAAAAATGCACGGTATTCCGCCGGTCAGAAATGAGACGGTATTGATTTACACAAGTTCGATTGATCTTTCTTATGATTTCACGACGATCAGCTTATCTCCCGCCTGAATCTCCTCATTCTCCAATTCATTGATTTCCCGAATGGAATCGATCGTTGAATAAAACTTCCTTGCAATCGACCAGAGATTATCTCCCGGCTGTACGATATAACCCACCATTCCCGGAACCTGTTCCTTCTTTTCCTCGTCAATCGGCAGGATTTCCATTCCGGTTATAAAATCTTCATCAATCATGTCGAAGACGGTCAGGTTGATATTGATAACTGCCCGAATTTCAAGCTCATCTATGCCTAACAACTGTATGCTGATCTGATCCAGAGACGGAACCAGCCGCACCGAGGCGTCCGGCGGAAGCTCCGAAGCGTCCATGGTATATTCAAACGGAATTTCCACATTCCATGAAGCAAACTGGTTATCCTCCTCGTCTGATATGTAAACAACGCAGGCGCGTACAATCCCTTCGGCAGTCAGACTGTCGGTTCCGATCTTAACATTGTCAATCTCCACATCTCCGTCCGCAGAACAAACCTGCAGGATTTTTGCGCTGCTGCCCCGCAGCCGCTCTTTTCCGGTCACCCTTGTTTTCGCATTGTTGTGCAGAAGCAGGTTCTCCAGCCTGCAATGCTCCTGCTCCATGGAAAGCTCGGCAGTCGGTGAAAACATATCGTTGATAATGGTGAATTTTTCATCCTGATAGCCTTTGATTCCGGCTTCCAGCACATACTCCACCATGATATTCCTAGGTTCCCCGTCCGCATCCGGATGGACGGAAGCGCTGCCCTTTCCAAGACATAGCGTCACATCGGATATCATGTCTTCTCCGATATCCTCCGCCTCAATCTCCTGTCCGAACTCCCGGTTCATGCTGAGATATTGATATGGCAGTTCATTTTCCTCGCTGTGATAAATTACGAAAAGCTCCATTTCCCCACGGATAAATATTTTTCCAGCGGAAGAACGCGTTTCTATATCCCTTAGCGCAAAGGAATGCCAGATGATCCTGTCAATATTCGGTTTGCTGCGCGGCATCTCGAATTCTTCCTTGAAACGGAGCATTTCTTTCCGGTTCACACTCATTTTCGTCATGGACAGTTCCGTATAATGGCACTCGATTCCCTGCCCGTTTTCGATTCTGGTTACAGTCTGGGAATTCAGTTCTCCATAACAGAGCAGGGCGTTTCCGATCAACCCGCGTACAGAAAACTTTCGGGAATTAATCATGGAAATCGTAAAATCCTCCAGATAAGCACGCACCTCGCCCTTATCGCTTCTTAATGCGCCGTCCACATTTACTGTGTCCTGAAATGGAATCTCCCCGTCATAAGAGCAGATCTCATTCCAATCATTTTCACCTTCCGGCTCCGCCTTATAAAGAAGGGAAAAATAAACGATTCCCGCAATTTTTGCTTTTCCCTCCTCCATCAGGACTTCTTCGATGACAACATTGCCCCGATATGTAATCACTTTTTCTATATCCTTCATCGCATCCGGCACATTGAAATCTTCATCGACGGTAAGCTGCGTATATTTTGAGGCTCTGAGCATACTGGTCTGTATCTCTTTTTTTACTAATTCCATAATTCCCTCCGCATATTTCAAGATTATTACCATTCTATGCTTTGGCATCCGTCTTTATGCCGTCTTTTTCCTTTAATCAATGTCAAAAATAACCGGCACATCATATTTCTCACATTTGATAACAATGTAAGGCGTCAATGTGTTGCCGGTTTCTTCTGTTTTTTCTGCATCCGTTCCGGTCGCTTTGCCGGAATAAAGCATGGTTTTAATATGGATCCCGTCATCTGCAAGGTACAGATCTTCAACTGTAATCTTGTAATCGGTTTTTCCCTGCTCGCCATAACCGATCGCGATGAACATATACGCATTGTTTATGTAACTGATCTTAAACTCCTTATCCTTTTTCTCGTCAATGATCTCCTGTAGTTCTTCCGGAATCCGGGTGGAATCACATACCGTAAAATCCAGACTCTTTTTCCCGCTTTCTTCGTTATTTAAAGAGCATTTCGTCATAATGAGTAACGCAACGATCAAAACTCCCAGAATTCCAAGGACAAGCTTGATCCGCATCGTCAGTTTTTTCTGCATACCGGTACTCCCTGCAAATATTCTTACAGGCTATTATATTCCGGGGAAATGAGGAATATGCGCTATTCTTCTACTTTCGTAATCCCCTTTAATTCCCTGCCGGCATATAGCTGCATGGAAATTTCGCAGACCGTCTCATGCGTAATGATCTCATACGGTGCAATAAGCGGCACTCCCGGCGGATATGCATAGATATAATTCCGGATCCTGAGTCCCTCTGCTTCCGAAAGCCGTACCAGCCCCTGCTCCGTATCCAGAAAAATCCGGCTCTCCGTTTCCGTATCATGCAATGCGTCTTTCTGTTTCTTTCGGGAAAGCTCCTCATCCAAGCCTCGCAGGGAAATAAGCAGTTCCGAAAAATCCTCCTTTTTATCCATGACAGAAGTAACTGCCGTTACAAAATGGATTCCCGCCATTTCCAGTACGATCCCGAAATTATCCTCCAGCCATTTCTTCGCTTCCTCACCCTTCATTCCCTCGATCAGAAATACCAGACGCGAAGGATCATAGCCATACGCTTCTTTCGGCTCCCACAGGTGTATATTGGAAAGTCCGGCTGCCTCTTTCCGGAAATCAAGCACATTTTTTTCATACTCCCGAAATGCATTTTTATTATCCTCGCACCATTCCACGCACGCCTCCATCGTTTCCAAAAAACGGTAAGACGGCGAAGATGTCTGAAAAACGGACAGATAATAACGAAGCTTTTCTGCTTTTTCTTCTAAAAACGCCTTCTGCTTCTCGGAACAGCCGCTTTCCGAATCCGCGCCCTCCGGAAACGGAATATGAACCACCGCTGTCTGGGTAAGGGAAGGAAGCGTCTTGTGCAGGCTCTGG
>CANRMC010000103.1 GCA_947631605.1 uncultured Lachnospiraceae bacterium | reverse complement strand
CAGCAGGGGTATGGCGCAGATCAGTACGGCCAGCAGGGATACGGTGCAAACCAGTACGGCCAGCAGAATCCGTATTATCAGCAGCCTCCGGCAGGCGTGCCTGAACAGGGCAAAAAACAAAAGAAACCAAAGAAACCGATGACGAAAGGAAAGCTGATCGGGATAATCGCTGCCTGTGTGGGCGCGGTAGCTCTGATCGTGCTTGGAATTATTTTTATACCAAAGCTCTTCAAATCCAATAAGGAGCGGGTGGAAGACGCTTTCCGTGCTTCCTTTGGAGAGGACAGGATTACGGAAGAAACTCCTTATGATGACTATCTGGGAACGAGCGACCTTATAAAAGCCATTCGTGAAAACGGCGGCGAGATGAGCGTTGATATGGAACTTGGCAGTGCTTACGGAGATACCTCCATGAGCGGACTGGGATTTTCCGTAGAGGGCATTACGGGAAAAGACGGTGAAACGGCTTTGACGGTGGCAATGACAAACAGCGGTTCCGACATTGCTTCCGTACAGATAATCAATGACGGAACAGATGCGTATCTGACGCTTCCGGGACTTATGGATGGATATCTGAAAGGAGATAAGGAAGACTGGGAAACCCTGATCGGGACCTTGTCTTCTGCAGCAACCGGTTCTTCCGGCGCTTCTTCGTCCGTTACCTTAGACGACGCTCAGATGGAACAGCTGATTGAAGATATGGATAAAATTTCAGACGATCTCTGGAAAAATGCGGACGTTGATAAAAAAGGAAAAGAAAGCGTAACCCTTGGAACGGTTACCCGGAAATGTACGAAGTATGAGATCGTATTTTCCGAGGAGGCGCTGGAGGAAGCTCTCGGCTCCTTTGTAGAAGTAATAGCGGATATGCAGGGCTCCGGCTATTCATCCAGTGAACTGGAGCAGATAAAAACTGTATTTAATTCTCTGATCAATCAGGATATTAAGGCGGATGTTTATCTGTATGACGGAAAGATCGCATACATAAATATGACGGATAGTCTCAGTCTGTACGGAACCAGCATTGATTACGAGATATTTTTCAAGTATACGGGTAATGATATCCTGACATCCTCTTTTGAGGCTAGAGTGGCACTTTCTTTAGCAGGAAGCAGAATGTCCGTTGATATCTCCGGCGGCAGCGAGAAAGTATCCGGCGGCGTTGACACCTCTTATAATATGACTCTGCAGTCTGACGGAACAACATATATGTCGGCTGTTTACAACCAGACTTATCGGGAAGCCGGAAATACCATTACCATCGATGGTTCTGTTACGGCGGACGGAGAGACGATAGGCATTTCCGGACAGGGTTCTTATGCAAATATTCAAAAAGGTTCTTCTTTCGATATGGTGCTGGATAACCTGACGCTGAATTATAACGGCATGGATCTTCTTTCCCTTTCCGTGAACAGCCACATCAGCGAGCGTAAGAGCGATATGCCGACCGTAGACAGCAGCCTGCCTGCATTGGATGTAAGTACCTGTACGACAGATGACATTACAGCGCTTATCAATCAAGAAGGACTTGCAAATTTCATAATGGAACTTCAGTCACTTGTGAATTCTCTGGGCGTCGGTTATAACGATTATGACTATGATTCCGGATTTGACGACTATGATTCCGGCTATGACGATTACGATTCCGGATTTGATGATTATGACTCCGGCTATGACGATTACGATTCCGGATTTGATGATTATGACTCCGGTTTTGACGACGAATTAGAGTGGTAGGGCAGTTTGGCCGGTTTTGCCGGTCTGCCTGCATGATGAGAAAAGGAAGCAGAGTGCAATAAGAAAAATATAATGACAAGAAAAATCACCTGTGTTAATATACTATTAGGCAGGTGATTTTTTTATGGAAAAATTTACAGTTAAAAATTGCTGCTTTGGGGACGGGATCCCAAAGATCTGCGTTTCCATTACGGGCAGAACAAAAGAGGAAATTTTGGAACAGGGCCGTTATATTCTTACAGAAGCAAAATCTCTGGAGCGAAAGATATTAGCAGACAGACCAAGGCTTGATGTAGTTGAATTTCGTGCCGATTTTTATGATAATGTCTGCGATCAGTCCGAACTTTCAGCCCTGATGTCCGAGCTTAGGATGTTATTTTCCGACCGCCTGCTGCTGTTTACATACCGTACCGAAGAAGAGGGCGGGGAATTGCGCCATGACAGGGCGGAAAGCATGCTGTTTGATATTTATGACTGGGTGCTGGAGGAAGCAATCATAGATCTGATCGATATTGAACTGATGTCAGGGAATTACCGGGTTGTCCGCCAGGCGGCAAAGGCCCATGAAAAAGGGATCGGCGTTATCATATCTAATCATGATTTTGAGAAAACGCCGCATAACACTGATTTAATGGAAAGATTTCGGAATATGCAGCTTCTTGGCGGAGATTTACTCAAAATTTCCGTTATGCCGAAAAATGAATTTGATGTAAAACGTCTCATGGAGCTTACCGAAAATATATTTTACGGCAGGCTCCATGAAGAAGAGATTATAAAACCTGTTATCACAATGGCTATGGGCGATCTGGGCAGGATTTCCAGAATATCCGGAAAACAGACCGGAAGCGCCATGACGTTTGCCGCCGTGGGACAGGAATCCGCACCGGGACAGCCGGATTTGGAAGAAATGTTCCGCGCTCTGATGTAGTGCGGGAAATAAAGAGCTATGCTTTGTCCGGAGAACCTGCATCCTCCGGCTTTGCTTCTTGCGGAAGCGGGAAGGTAATCTTCCATGATTTCCGAAGCATATCACAAATACTCAATAAGTTCAGGGTATCCCGGTGTTTCATTTCATCGGGTTCTATATTTCCACAGATGATCGCTTTCCGGGCGGAAATAAATTCATGCTCATATCCGGAAATTTCCCGTTCCGCAGGATGAATTTCCTGCGTCAGATTGTTGTCCCTATCGTAGACGCGGAGGGCAGTCGGATTGTTGATCTCGTCCAGTTCGATCCTGCCATGGGTACCATAAATGTGGCAGGTATTGTCACATTTATATGCGATGCTTGCAAAAGCGGTCGCCATACGCCCGTTCGGGAAATTCATCTGAATGGAATCAATTCCGTCAATGCCCGTGGAAAGTTTCGCACAGGAAGAACCTACGGATATCGGCGGTCCTCCCATGATCATCATGATCACGGTCAGAGGATAGACGCCCAGATCCAGCAGGGCGCCGCCTGCAAGCGCCGGATCTGTCAGCCGCTTGACGGAAAGCAGATTGTAACCGAGATTGGCGGTTACCATACGCGGTTCGCCGATGGCGTTATCCTTCAGCATATCGCAGGTAAGCCGCATAAGCGGGGAATAGCGCGTCCACATGGCTTCGCCGCAGAAAACCTTTTTTTCCTGCGCCAGCTTGATTACTTCCATGGCTGTCTGCGTATTATAAGAAAAGGCCTTTTCCACAAGGACAGGTTTTCCTGCATTGATACACATTTTTGCCTGTTCGGCATGATGGGAATGAGGCGTTGCAATATAGATCAGTTCTACGTCCGGATCGGCGGCCAGTTCCTCATAGGAGCCGTAACGTTTGGTAATATGGTACCGGTCGGCAAAGTCGTTTGCTTTTTTAATGTCACGGGAAGCCACTGCATAAGGTTCGAAGCCGTCCAGTTTTACTAACGTGTCGGCAACGATTCCGGCTATATTTCCTGCGCCGAGGATACCGATTTTAAATGTAATCATTGTTTATCTCCTTATATGTTAAATTTCACTATCAGATAGGATTTATTATAGATGATACAGGATTTTTTGTAAAGGAAATTGCTGAGAAGGAATCTGTCTGGGAATTTGTGAACAATAATTCACTTGACCGATTGTTAATATTGTGTTATTAAGGCATATAATGGGAAATAGAAAGGAAGCGGACAGAATGATTAAGACACTGGCAAAGCAGGTGAAGGAATTTAAGAAAGATTCGATCCTTACGCCGATATTTATGATCTTCGAAGTTATATTCGAGACGATCATACCGTTTCTGATGGGACGGACGATTGACATTATTGAGAGCGAGAATCCGGATATGCAGATGATTTATCTGAACGGAGCCATCATGCTCCTGCTTGCAGCCGGAGGCTTGTGGGCAGGTATCATGGGCGGTAAATACGGAGCAAGGGCGTCCGCAGGTTTTGCGCGGAATCTGAGGCGGAGCATGTATGAAAATATGCAGACGTTTTCCTTCGCGAATATTGACAAATTTTCATCGGCAGGTCTGGTTACCCGTATGACGACGGACGTAACGAATATGCAGAACGCTTACCAGATGCTGCTTCGTATGTGTATGCGTGCGCCGTCTACGTTGATCATTGCTATGGCGTTTGCCTTTGGGATCAATGCAAAACTGGCAAGCGTTTATCTTGGAGCCGTTTTGTTTCTGGCAATTGTGGCTTTCTTTATCATTTCCAGAGCAATCCGTTATTTCAACGAAGCCTTTCCGCAGTATGACCGCCTGAATGAAAGCGTGCAGGAAAATGTGACCGCGATCCGCGTAGTAAAGGGATTTGTACGGGAAGACCACGAGAAACAGAAGTTCAATGCCGCAAGTAAGCGGATTTATGATATTTTTCTGAAAGCAGAGAAGATCGTCTGTTATAACATGCCGGTTATGCAGTTTACGGTTTATACCTGTATTCTTCTGATCAGCTGGTTCGGTGCGAAAATGATCATCAGCCAGGTCGGCATGGTGGGAGGATTTACCACAGGCGAGCTTACCAGTCTTATGAATTACTGCATGAATATCCTGATGAGCCTTATGATGCTTTCCATGGTATTTGTCATGCTGACTATGAGTGTGGCGAGCGCAAAGCGTATCACAGAGGTACTGAATGAAAAGAGTACGATCACGAATCCGGAGGACCCGGATACGGAAATTCCGGATGGCAGTATTGAATTCCGAAATGTTACGTTCCGCTATAATGAGTCCAGTGAAACACCGGTATTGGACAATATTAATTTTCGTATAAATTCGGGAGAGACGATCGGGATCATCGGCGGTACCGGAAGTTCCAAGACCAGTCTCGTAAATCTGATCAGCCGGCTGTATGATGTAAGCTGCGGCGAAGTGCTGGTAGGAGGAAAAAATGTAAAAAGCTATGATATGGACTCTCTGCGTACCAGTGTGGCGACGGTTCTTCAGAAAAACGTGCTGTTTTCCGGAACGGTTCTGGAAAACTTACGGTGGGGCGATAAAAATGCGACATTGGAGGATTGTAAGAGAGCCTGCCGTCTGGCATGCGCCGATGAATTTATAGAAGCTTTCCCAAAGGGATATGATACCTATATCGAACAGGGCGGCTCGAATGTGTCCGGCGGACAGAAGCAGAGGCTCTGTATCGCAAGGGCGCTTCTCATGCATCCGAAGATTCTGATATTGGATGACAGCACCAGTGCGGTTGATACCGCAACGGACGCGAAGATCCGAAAAGCGTTTGCAGAAGAAATACCGGATATTACAAAGATCATCATTGCACAGCGTATTTCTTCCGTACAGAACGCAGACCGTATTATCGTTATGCAGGACGGAAGAATTGATGGAATCGGCACCCATGAGGAGCTGATGGAAGGAAATGAGATCTATCGCGACGTATACGAATCCCAGACTAAGGGAAGCGGCGATTTTGATGAGTAAGGCGGTGATGATAAGATGGCAGAGGAAAATGTAAAAGTAGTAAAAGGTCCCCGCGGCAGAGTGCCAAGAGGCATGAAAAGCACCGTCAAGAATCCGGGAAAAGTATTAAAACGGATCTTCGGTTATGTTTGGAAATATTATAAAGTTCATATCATTATCGTGCTTGTGAGTATTGTAGTCAGCGTGCTTGCCAATCTGCAGGGAACAATGTTCATGCGGGTTTTGATCGACGATTATATCATTCCGATGATGAAACAGGAACATCCGGACTTTACCGCCCTTGCCATGCGTATTGGGCGTGTCGCAGTTTTCTATATCATCGGTATCGGCGCAAGCTATCTCTATAACCGTCTGATGGTAAATGTAACGCAGGGAACCCTTATGCGTATGCGGAACGAAATGTTCAATCATATGGAAAACCTGCCGATCAAATATTTTGATACCCATGCACACGGCGATATCATGTCATTATATACAAATGATATTGATACCCTGCGGCAAATGGTGAGCCAGAGTATTCCGCAGCTTTTTTCAAGCACGATCAATGTTCTGGGTATTTTCGTATGTATGCTTGTGCTGAACATCCCGCTTACCGTTGTAACGCTTGTTATGGTAGGAGTCATGCTGCTTGTCACCAAGAAGCTGGCGGGACAGAGCGGTAAGTACTTTATCGCACAGCAGCGAGACATCGGTATTGTCAACGGATATATCGAAGAAATGCTGTCCGGGCAGAAGGTAGTCAAGGTATTCTGCCATGAGGATGAATGTATTGAAAAATTTAACGAACTGAACGACCAGTTATTTGACAGCGCATACAATGCGAATAAATATGCAAATATCCTGATGCCGACAACGGCGCAGCTCGGACATCTGAGTTATGTGATCTGTACGGTGATCGGCGCGCTGCTAGCGATTTCCGGTATATCGGGACTCACCTTAGGCGGTCTTGCCTCTTTCCTTTCCTTCAACAAAGGCTTCAACCAGCCGATCAATCAGGTGAGCATGCAGCTGAATAGTATCATCATGGCGCTTGCCGGCGCTGACCGTGTATTCCAGATGCTGGATGAGGAGCCGGAAACGGACGAAGGTTATGTATCGCTTGTGAATGTAAAGGAAGAACCGGCGGCAAACGGCGAAACAGCGCTTGTGGAAACGAAGGAAAGAACGGGAATCTGGGCATGGAAACATATCCATCAGGCAGACGGTTCCGTTGATTATACAAGGCTTATGGGAGCCGTTGTCATGGACGACGTGGATTTCGGATATACAGATGAGAAAATGGTGCTTCATAACGTGACGCTGGAGGCAAAGCCGGGCCAGAAGATCGCGTTTGTCGGTTCCACCGGTGCCGGAAAGACCACGATCACCAATCTTATCAACCGTTTTTATGATATTCAGGACGGAAAGATCCGGTATGACGGAATCAACGTCAATAAGATTAAGAAAGGCGACCTGCGGCGTTCCCTGGGACTGGTATTGCAGGATACCCACCTGTTTACCGATACGGTTATGGAAAATATCCGGTACGGCAGACTGGACGCTACCGATGAAGAATGTATTGCGGCAGCAAAACTTGCGAACGCAGATCTATTTATCCGTCAGCTCCCGAAAGGTTATGATACGGTGCTTACCGGAGACGGCGGAAACTTAAGTCAGGGCCAGCGTCAGCTGCTTGCCATTGCGAGAGCCGCAGTTGCGGATCCGCCGGCGCTGATCTTAGACGAAGCGACAAGTTCGATCGATACCAGAACGGAAAAGATCGTACAGGAGGGTATGGATAAGCTGATGAAAGGAAGAACCACCTTTGTCATCGCCCACCGCCTGTCAACTGTTAAGAATAGCGATTGTATCATGGTTCTGGAGCAGGGAAGGATCATTGAGCGGGGTACCCACGACGAGCTGATCGAAC
>CANRMC010000102.1 GCA_947631605.1 uncultured Lachnospiraceae bacterium | reverse complement strand
CATGCCGTTACACAAAACATCAGCATGAGTGATGATAGAATTAACAATATTTTTCTTTTCACGAATACCCCTCCTTCTTTAACTGTCAGAATCATTGCATTATATGTGATTGAATTTATGTGACTTTATATTTTTATATCCTATTTTCATATTATCTGATTTGGGTAAAAATGTAAATACTGCACAAATTCACTCGGATTCCTGTTTTTAATCTGCTGACACGCTTTTTTCAGTGATACTTTTTAATGACGCTTTCGAAGCGGTGACAGGTTCTATTCCGGGACCGCTTACGCTTAGATTCGCACGCAGCGGTTCTAAGCTCACACTGCGCTTACGCTTTTCGTTCGCTAAGAACCGGCGGCTCATATGTCCCTGCATAGAACCTGTCATCGTTTCGAATGCTGTTCTTTGCCATTTTTTCTTAAAATTACACTCTAAGAACCCACTTTTACAAAATAATTACGAGGAACAAAATTTGCCGTTTTTCTTTGAAAATACCGGCAAAAATGTTCCTCGTTTCAATATAACATAATTTAACGTTTATTATGCTATTTTCTTCAAGATGCCTGTTTGTAATGACTCAGTTAAAACTATATAAGGCTCTTTTCACTTACCGCCAATCATACGGCGTCTGCTGATATACGTAGTAATTCAACCAATTCGTATAGAGGGTATTTGCGTGGCAGCGCCATGATTTAATCGGCTTCTGCTCCGGATCATCATCCGGATAATAGTTGATCGGAATTGCCGGATGAATTCCCTTTTTTAGATCCCGCTTGTATTCCTGATCCAACGTTACTGTATCATACTCCGGATGTCCGGTCACGAAGATATTTTTTCCCTCATCCCCGATGATCAGATATGGTCCACACTCTTTTGACTCTGAAACGATTTCCAAATGTGGGTTCTGAACAATGGCTTCTTTATCCACACCCGTGTAACGGGACTGCGGCACCAGAAAAGAATCGTCAAATCCCCGTACCAGCGGCGTCCGTTTATGGAAAGTGTAATGCTTATAGACACCGGACAGTTTTTCCGGCAGATCGTACTTCGGTATGCCGTAACGATAATAAAGTCCCGCCTGCGCGCCCCAGCAGATATGAATGGTAGAGGTTACGTTTTTCTCCGACCAGTCCATGATTTCCGTCAGTTCTTTCCAGTATTCCACTTCTTCAAATTCCATTTTTTCAACCGGAGCGCCGGTAATGATAAGACCGTCCCATTTTCTATGCTTCACCGTATCAAACTCCGAATAAAACCGCTCCATATGTGCAAGGGAAGTATGCTTTGCTTCGTAGGATACGGTACGGATAAACGTAATATTTACCTGAAGCGGTGTATTGGATAAGCTGCGCAGAAGCTGAAGCTCCGTATCTTCCTTTAACGGCATAAGGTTCAGGATCAAAATATCCAACGGCCGGATATCCTGTCCGATTGCCCGTTCTTCGTCCATTACAAATATATTTTCTGCTTCCAGTATCTTTTTTACCGGAAGGTCGTTCGCAATTCTGATTGGCATTTTATTCTCTCCTCGATTTTTCAGACTATAGTAACTTATAACACTTTTTGCCTACAAGTTCAAGAAGTCCTCCTCGGAAATGATTGGAACATTCAATTTCTTTGCCTTCTGATTCTTGGAAGAATTGGAGGTAATGTCATTATTGATAAGATAATCCGTATTTCCGGTCACGCTGCCTGTCACCTTTCCGCCCCGGTCCTCGATCACTTTTTTCAGAGCGTCTCTGTTCGGGAAATGATTCAGCGAGCCGGTCACGACAAATACCTTGCCTAGAAGGTCCTGCTCTGTATTTCTTTCTTCTTTTACAAAATGCAGTTCGTTACGCAGACGCCCGATCTCCGCAAGATTTTTCTCGTCTTTAAAATAGGCGCAGATGGAATCTGCGATCACATCACCGATTCCCTCTATCTCGCACAATTCTTCCGGGGAAGCACAAAGCACCTGATCCAGTTCATCCTGAAAATACCGGCAGATAACCTTTGCATTTGCCAATCCTACGTTTAAGATTCCCAAGCCGTAAATGAACTGCGGAAGCAACGCCTCCCTCGATACTTCAATGGAATGTATGATATTTTCATAGGATTTCTCACCGAAACCCTCCATCTCGCAGATTTCTTCCCGATGGTTATCCAGATGATAAATATCATCTAAGGTATGCAGAAACCCTTTGTCGATGAATTTTTCCATAGTAGCTTCTGAAAGTCCGTCGATATTCATTGCGTTTCTGGAGGCAAAATGGGTAAACCGTTTTACATTTTTAGCAGGGCATGACGGATTCACGCAATATAAAGTTTCCGTTCCGTTTTCATTCCGGATTTCCGTTTTTTCTCCGCATGCCGGACAAACTTCCGGAATCGGCAGATTACCGGACATGGTTTTATTTTCTGCAATCTGCGGAATGATCATATTGGCTTTATAAACCATGATCCTGTCTCCGATTCCCAGCTTCAGGGATTTTACGATACTGATATTATGCACGCTTGCGCGGCTGACTGTCGTTCCCTCCAGCTCCACTGGTTCAAAAACAGCGACGGGATTAATAAGTCCTGTTCGCGACGGGCTCCACTCCACATGACGGAGTACGGTTTCTGCCTGCTCGTCCGCCCATTTGAATGCAATGGCATTTCTTGGAAACTTTGCCGTCCGTCCCAGACTTTCGCCATATGGAATATCTTCATAGGTAAGCACAAGACCGTCCGACGGAAAATCATTCTGCGGGATCCTTTCCGCAAAATCCTTCACTGCCTCATGAATGGTATCCGGTTTTACCAGACGGTACTCCACGACATCAAAACCAAGGTCTGCAAGAAATCGAAAGCGGGCGGAAAAAGAATTTTTCAGTTCTTCCGGTGTTTCCACGCCGCCGGAATCCACCATGGAAAAGGCAAAGAAATGCACATTCCGCTTCGCCGTAATTTCGTTGTTTAGCTGGCGGACACTTCCGCTGCACAGATTTCTCGGATTCTTATATTTTGCGTCCACATCTTCAATTTCACTGTTGATCTTTTCAAAATCGGAGTATTTGATAACGGCTTCGCCGCGAATGGTAAGTCGTTCCCGATAACTGATCTTTCTGGGGATATTGGAGAAAACACGGGCGTTATTTGTAATGACTTCACCGACTTCTCCGTTTCCTCTGGTAACTGCCTTTACCAGTTCGCCGTCTTCATAGGTAAGCACAACGGTAAGACCGTCCAGTTTCCACGAAAGAACCCCTTCTTTCCCACCGAGCCAGCCGGCAAGGGCGTCTACATCTTTGGTCTTATCGAGAGAAAGCATTGGAGAAGGATGCGCTTCCTTTGGCAGTTCGCTCAGAACTTCATATCCGACGTGAATGGTCGGACTGTTGGAAAGAACGGTATTCGTTTCTTTTTCAAGGCGCACCAGTTCGTCATACAACCGGTCATATTCCAGATTGCTCATAATCTCGCGATCCTCCTGATAATAGGCGCGCGACGCCTGATTCAGAAGTTCTGCTAATTCTTTCATTCTTTCTGTCTGATTCATACTCTTTCCTTCCTTTACAGGTTATTCTGTTAAGCCGTCTGTAAAATTTTATTTCAGAGAAGCCCGAAGCGTCCGTTCTTCCTCTCCGGTAAGCAGACGGTACTCGCCCGGCTTCAGACTGCCGAGATGAACATTCATTACCCGTATTCTTTTCAGATAAACGACTTTATAATCAAAAAAATCACACATCCGCCGGATCTGCCGGTTCAGCCCCTGCGTCAGTATGATACGGAACGTCCGCTCACCCTGTTTTTTCACAACGCATTTTTTTGTGACCGTATCTAAGACTGGAACTCCGTTTCGCATACCGTTCAGAAAGTCTTCGGTAAGCTCCCTGTCCACCCGGACCACATATTCTTTCTCATGATCATTTCTGGATTTCTGAATCTGGTTTGCAAGTTCGCCGTCATTGGTAAGAAGCAGAAGTCCCTGCGAATCTTTATCCAGCCGACCTACATAATTTAAACGGATGGGATAATCCAGTTTCCGGAAGATACTGTCCTTGTCTGCTTCTTTGGAAGTACAGACAAGTCCCAGCGGTTTGTTGTAAGCAAGGATTACCGTTGGATTTTTTCTTGTAACAGGAGTTCCCCGATAAAGCACTACGTCCCCATCGCTTACTCTGGCACCCATTTCGGCTGTCTGTCCGTTTATCGTGATCTCTCCACGTTCAAGTGCTTCATCCGCCTTGCGTCTGGAGCAGACGCCCGCCTCGCTTAAAAATTTATTGATCCTGACCGCTTCCTTCATGTTCTTCCTCCATTTCTTTTCCAATATAACATCAGAATCCTGCAATTTCAATCACTTATATTTTTTAATTAATTTTCAGTCAATCCGTCACTTCTTCTTTTTAAAATTTAATAATTTTAAATTTTTGCTTGAAATACCTTATTTCTTTCGGTATAATGGGTTCGTTACCATTACGAGTGAAAACAGGAATAAGAGGTGTGAATATGGACAAAATTGATAAGAAAATACTGCATTTATTACAGGAAAACGCCCGTTATCCGCTGAAACATCTTGCGAGCAAGGTTTTTCTTTCTTCCCCTGCCGTATCGGCGCGGATAGAACGGTTGGAAAGAAACGGGATCATTTCCGGCTACCATGCCGCTGTCGATCCGATTTCTCTGGGTTTCCATATCACCGCATTTATCCATATGGCATTGGATCCGAAACAGAAACCGGAGTTTTATCCTTTCATTGACTCCTGCCCGAATGTTCTGGAATGTGACTGCGTAACAGGCGCTTATTCCATGCTGATAAAGGTCTGCTTCCCTAGTACGCTGGAACTGGACTCCTTCATCGGACAGCTTCAGAAATTTGGAAATACGGAGACACAGATTGTTTTTTCCACTCCGGTACAGCCAAGGGGCGTGGATATCAACGCCATGGAACAGCAGGGCGATGATGACGCGGACGATCTGGATGATTTCAACGATTGATCTTGTTTAACAATATATACGCTATCAGAAAAGGACGGATTATGCATCCGTCCTTTTCATATCACCTGTTTTACCCGCTTATGGTTCGGCAGGCGTCGCCACTTCCGGCAATGCTTCGTTATTTACTAATTTCTGGGTAAATTCATAGAAAGTCGGATCCTCTGCCAGACAACGGTCCTCGTCTTCTTTTACCATCTGGTACAATGCCTGAACATCATCCCATTTCGTTACGGAAGCTACATAAGAAGCTACATCTTCGCTTAAAGTCCGGTTATCAATCTTATAGCTTCCATCCTGATACAGCACATAGAAACAATAAATGTCTTTCGGCGTACTGTTCACGCCTACGATGGTAGGATTGAAAACCACATATACGATCGTTGCGTCTTCCGTAAGTCCCGGTATGGTATAGCAGTCAATATTCCGATACCCCGTGATCATAGTTGCTTTCTGCTGATAATCTGACATATCGTCAAATTCAGACGGATCGGTTACACATTCCTTCAATGCGCTCTGATCGCAGGCTGCAAGTCCGGAAAAATACGAGATCATCAGAGCGTTTATATCCAGATTTGCATTTGTTTCATACGTATACTTGGAGTCTACGCCATTTGAGGGGATTGGGAGATTTTTAAAAAAGAAAAGGAAGAAAACCGCCGCAAGCAAAATAAACAGCGCCCATCCAACTACAAGAAGTCTCTTTAGTTTCTGAATCCGGTTGTTACCTTGCCGCATGGTAACCCTCCTTTATCCGAATGTAAAATGCACCAGAGAGGAATCGAACCTCCGCACATGGCTCCGGAGGCCATTGCTCTATCCACTGAGCTACTGATGCTCACCTTATATAATATAACGTCACTTGACTAATATTTCAAGTCTTTTACGAAAGAAATATCATGAAAAAGCTGATTTTTTAACTGATCAACCGATTCAAATCTTTGTTCCTGCCTTATAAAACGCAGGGGTTCGACGGAAATCTCCTGCTCATACAGGTTTCCCGAAAAATCAAATAGATAGGACTCTATTGTAACCGGATTTTCGATATCTACGGTAGGATTGGTGCCAATGTTGGTGATCGCCCGGTACGTCCCTTTTTTCGTATAGATTTTTGAAGCATACACACCGCACCTTGGCAGAAGTTTTCCTTCTTCCGGAAATATATTTGCAGTCGGAAATCCTATCGTACTTCCAAGATGTCTGCCATGAGTGACGCGTCCAATTAACCGATAGTTTCTTCCCAGCAGACGGTTCGCTGTTTCCATTTCACCCTTTAGAAGAGCATTTCGTATTCTGGTAGAGCTTACAATATCTCCGTCCATGGAGAGCTTTTCTATCGCGGACACCTGATACTGATACCTGTCCGCCAGATCATTCAGGGTAGCGACCGTCCCGCTTCGGTTACATCCGAAACAAAAATTCGTTCCCACAACGATTTCTTTTACGTGAAATTTATCAAACAGAATTTCTTTTACAAAATCTTCCGGCGAAAGAGCCGCGAATTCTCTGGTAAAAGGAAACCGTACCAGAATATCCACGCCGTTTTCTTCGAGGATTTTTTCCTGTTCCCGATGACTTAGGATCCCGTCCTTTCCCATATCGATCATGCAAAGGACACTGGTAAGTCCGTTTTTCTTCGTCTTTCTGATCCGGTCGATCAGAAGCTGGTGCCCTCTGTGGAGTCCGTCAAATTTTCCCAGTGCAGCCGCACAGTTATAGAGTTTGATTTCTGCCGTATCTTCTATGCTAATCATTTATCTCTCCAAAAACATCTTATAGGGCCTGCAGATATGTTCTGCCTTATCATAAGTATAAAGAGCGGTAAAATCCGTATTCCGGTACACCCGCAGCATGGCGCCGTCTTCCGAGAAAAACCGTCTTTTCTCATTCTCATCTGAAAATAAAAGCATTTCCGGTTTCAGTTTGTTCCCATTCAGCAGGAAATGTTCCGCCTCTGCAGAAATATCTGCTCTCGGATAGCCGCCAAGCAGTCTGTCCATAGGAATGATCGCAGGAAGGATTTTTTCGTCCTTTACAAGCTGCTCGATCTCCGCAAGCCGAAGCGCGTCTTTATCCAAAAAACCGTTCACTTCGCTTCTTACCAGTGCGCTCATAACTGCTCCGGTTCCAAGTTTTTCTCCGATATCCCGACACAGGCTCCGGATATAAGTACCTTTTGAACATTTAACGGAAAAACGCACATAAGGAAGCTCCACAGAACGGATATCCAGAGAATAAACCGTAACTTCTCTTGCTTCCCGCCTGATCTCAATGCCCGCCCTTGCATATTCATACAGTTTTTTTCCGTCTTTTTTAATTGCCGAATACATAGGCGGAATCTGAGGATATGTACCGACAAAAGACATAAAAACCTCTTTGATCTGTTCCGGTGTTACGGAAACCGGCTTCTCTGACAGGACATTTCCCTGAATATCCTCCGTATCAGTCGTGATACCAAGCTTTAATTCCGCTTCGTATTCTTTTTCCTTTGCAGTGAGCATGTCCGAAAGCTTCGTTGCCTGCCCCAGCAAAACAAGAAGAACCCCTTCCGCCATCGGATCTAAGGTCCCCGTATGCCCGATCTTCTTCTGTTTCAGGATTCCCCTAAGCTTTGCAACCACGTCAAAAGAGGTA
>CANRMC010000101.1 GCA_947631605.1 uncultured Lachnospiraceae bacterium | reverse complement strand
ACCTCGATAAAGGCATTGGATGCTCAGATCAAGGAGTTTGACAAGGCTATAAAAGCCCAGATGGAACTCCTTCCAAACGTATTGACCTCCATACCCGGTATTGGCCCGGTATACTCCGCAGGCATTATCGCAGAGATTGGAGATATCAACCGTTTCCCGTCCCAGGCACAGCTCGGCAAATATGCTGGCCTTGCCTGGACACAGCATCAGTCCGGTGACTTTGAAGCTGAAAACACAAAGCTCATACCATCCGGAAACCGATTTCTGAAGTATTACCTGTGTGAAGGTGCCTTATCCCTCGTGAGATGCGACACGGAGTACAGCAACTTCTATCACTCCAAGTATAAAGAAGTGAACAGGTGCCAACACAAACGTGCACTCGTATTAACTGCCCGTAAATTTGTGCGGTTAGTCTTTCGACTGCTGAAAGATAATCGTCTATATCGAGCAACGGAATAATTATCTATTCCTCCTGATGCTGTGCCCTGCTTTAAAAAGCAAATTTCGCAGGGTTTGTTAAGGTTATCCTTTTTCAGGCAGATAGTATGGAAATAGCTTAAAAAAATATTTAATCTACTCTTGACATATCACCGCTGGACTTTTCATTCCGTCTACATTATATCCGCATTTTTTGATTTCTGCAAGGCGTCGGATTTTTCTTTCCGCAGTTTCAGAACCTGATCCGGATGATCAGAGATGATCCCCTCCACCTGATACCGTAACATACGCTTCATGACAGAAGGGGTATTGACGGTCCATACATAAACCGGATATTTGTAAAGTTTCATTCTATGTATAAATTCCCATTTTGCGATCTTATAGTAAGGCGACACAAAATCCGCCCCGCATTTTTTCAGCCGCTGCAGAGGAAAATACTCCTGAAATCTTCCGCGCACCGTATTTTTCTCCTTTCCTACCAGAAGTCCGGTTCGTATACGGGGTTCCAGCTTCTTTATTTTATAGACGACTATATCCTTGAAAGATTTTATGGAATATTCATCAAACCGGCACAATCCTTTCAGCATCGTCACGATTTTACGTTCAAAACCGGTTTCCTTGATCTCAATATCCATCGGTATTTTCCCATGGCAAAGGGTAACGACCTCCTCCAGAGTCGGAATATGGAATCCCCGCTCTTTCGCCTCCTTTTCGATGACAGAATAAGACTGCCATGAGATCGGCGCATCGGCAAACGTGCTGTCATGGAACACGATCAATACTCCGTCTGACGTCTGCCTCACGTCAAATTCCACCATATCTGCATGTATATCAATAGCAAGCTGGAACGCCTCCAGCGTATTCTCTTTCTGTGCAAGTTTCGATGCGCCCCGATGGGCAATAACCTTCGTCTTCATAAACTTCCTCCGAAAAACTTTATTCAAAAAATAGAAGGTGCTGTTGCCGGGTAGTGAGAGAAAGCAACAGCACCTATATTATACCCACTTTTTAAGGGAAAAGAAAGGGAGTATACGTAGAATTATTTATCCATAATTGTAAAACCTGCATAAGCGGATTCCAAACCATGCTCTTTGGTATCCAGACCTTCGATCTCCTCTTCTTCGGTTACACGAAGACCGATGGTTGCCTTAATGATAAGGAATGCGATCGTAATGGTTACGGCTGCCCATGCGGCTACAGTGACAAATCCCAAAGCCTGAATTCCAAGCTGATGCAGACCGCCGCCATAGAAAAGTCCCTTGACACTGTCATTTCCCGGAACGCTTGTGGTTGCAAAAAGTCCGGTTGCAATCGTTCCCCAGATACCGTTCAGACAGTGAACTGCTACAGCACCTACCGGATCGTCTACATGGATCGCATGATCGCAGAACCATACGCCGAAGACTACCAGAAGTCCGGCAACCAGACCGATGATCAAAGCACCGAAACAGTCTACAACGTCGCAAGGCGCTGTGATCGCTACAAGACCTGCAAGCGATGCGTTCAGACACATGGATACATCAGGCTTTCCATATTTCAGCCATGTAAAGATCATACAGGTGACAGTTGCCACAGCCGGTGCGACTGTCGTTGTAAGGAAAACAGATCCAAGCTGTCCGATCGATGTACAGGCTGCGCCGTTGAAACCATACCAGCCGAACCATAAGATGAAGCAGCCGAGTGCGCCAAGCGGAATACTATGTCCCGGAAATGCCTTCACGCCTACAACCTTTCCTTTTTCGTTCCGGATAAACTTACCGATACGAGGTCCCAGAAGCGCTGCACCGATCAACGCTGAAATACCACCTACCATATGAATCGCGCAGGAGCCGGCAAAATCATGGAAGCCAAGGTCAGAAAGCCATCCGCCGCCCCAGATCCAGTGTGCTTCGATCGGGTAAATGCAGAGGGAAATAATTCCCGAATACAGGCAGTATGCTGAAAACTTTGTACGCTCTGCCATTGCGCCGGATACGATCGTCGCCGTTGTTGCACAAAATACCAGGTTAAATACGAAGCTGGACCAGTCAAAATTTGCATAGTCCGTAAAGATCGCCAGAGACGGTTTTCCGCAGAAGCCTCCGACGTCCTCACCTAAGAGCAGGCTGGAACCTAAGAAAATAAATACCACAGTACCGATACAGAAATCCATCAGGTTCTTCATAATAATGTTACCTGCATTCTTTGCTCTGGTGAAACCGGTCTCTACCATTGCGAAGCCTGCCTGCATCCAGAACACCAGCGCCGCACCGATCAAAAACCAGACTCCGAAGAGTTCACCATCCAGAATTTCCAATAACTCACTAACTTCCATATCAAGACCTCCTTAATGTCTACTTTAGAAAGTTAAGTGATTAAGTTGTTTCTCGTCAATCACTCAACGTTTTCTATTTACGTTGTGAGTTTAGCACTGGAAATTTTCAATGTCAACGCTCATTTTTCGTCAAAAAAATGCTCAATTTTAAAATAAAAATTATTTTTAATTTTCACTTAAATTAATTAAGAACCTATTTGTCTGAAACCGGAAAAAATTTTGTGAGGCTTTGAAATTTCAAAAAATCATAAAAACAGAACATGCTTAATAAAATTAAGCAATAAATAGATTTTCTTAGCATTTATCTGTTGTCACGCTTTCGTCCGGCAATGCAAGGCAAATACTCAGTCTTTCATTCTCATATCCGGCAGTTATCGTTCCACCCATCTGTTCGATCAGTATTTTGGAAATGGAAAGTCCCAATCCCGTTGAGTTTCTCGCTGCTTCCACAGTATAAAACCGGTCAAAGAGTTTTCCCACCTGAATCTCATCCACCCCCGAAGCGGTATTTGTAAATATTATTTCTCCATTGCTTTTTAATTCAATATCAAGGTCGCCGTCGCTGTATTTGATCGCATTGTTGATCAGGTTTGCAAAAATACGTGCCAAAGCGGAACGGTCTGCATTCCGGATCACTTTTTCTTCCGGTATTTGAACAACCGGCGCTATCCCTTTTTCAGTAAGCGCCGTATAGAAGGCCGCTATACTTTCTTCCAACACGCTTCCGATAACAACCGGTTCGATTGAAAGACCATCGCGATCGGAAAGAATGACGGAATACCGGAACAGCTCTCCGGTAAGCTGTTCCAGAAGTTCCGTCCGGTTCCGTATGATCGAAAGATAACGGGAAACCGCTTCCGTCTTCTCTTCCTCTTCCAATAAATCCAGATACCCGCAGATCGCAGTAAGCGGCGTGCGTATATCATGGGAAATATTCGTAACTGCATTTTTAAGTTCAAGGTCCCCCTGCTCAAAACGGTGCCGTTCAATACGCAGGAGCCGTAGTTCTTTATTGAGCGAATTTGCCAGACTTCTCATATGCCGGTTACCGGTAGAAATATCGATCAGCGTATTGGTTCCGGTCATAAGTTTCTCGGAAAAGCCGTCCTCAATCTCCTTTGCCGCCTTTTGCAGCATATATATTTTTATTAGAAGCAGAACGATCACCGCGGCTAAGATACTGATTGCAACCCATAACCATAATTCCATAGCAGACTCCTTAATTTAAATTCTTTTTCCGGAAAAGTAAAATTCCCAGAAAAGTTAATATGCCGCTCACTGCGATCGAATATAAGATCATAAGGAACGGATGCCGGACTTCAAAAGCGGAAAGCTGCAGTCCCTGCCCGGTAGGAAGAACATCCATCATAAACCCGCAGATATTTCTGGCATTCGGTGAAAGATACAAAGGATTCGGTTTTGGCTCCGTCTGTTCTATTCCATTCACCGTCATCTGATATTCCGATACAACCTCCGGCTCTGCCAGTCTGGACCACAGAGTCATTGACATGATGAAAAGTCCCAGAAATACCAGCATGCACCAGACTGCTGATAGGGATTTTCTGGATATCAGCATCGAAAGTATTGTAAATACGGAGGCAAACGACATCTCCGCAAAGAGGCTGATCACAATATAGAAAATAAGCGTTTTCACCGAAGCAGCAGGACGTTCCAGAAGAAAAGATGCAAGAACCGTATACGAAAACAGGAACGCCGCCGTCATAAGCCATGCCGCAGCGGTATTGACGATTAAGTTTGAAAGATAAATATGCCGCCGATCATGTCCGCTGATAAGTTTATTCCGAATCGTCCCGTCACTGTATTCCGTTCCCGTATGCAGGCTGCAAAAAATAGCCGAGCAAAAACCCAAAATAGAAATATATACAAACAGAGCGTCGTCAAAAAACACAGGTTCCTCAAAACGCACCGATTGGTAATATTTAGAACATGACACGAAAATCCCCATGCCGAACATAAATGTGATAATGATCCAAAAGAGTTTTCCTTTCCGGAGCCGCATAAAATTGGCAGAAATCAGCTTATTCATCTCCGCTACCTCCTATCAGGCTCATGTAATAGCTTTCCAGGCTTTCGTTTCTCTCGTGCATGGATATCACTTCGCAGTGTTCCTTCGCAAGAGCCATTGCAAGCTGGGAAACATTCAGTTCCGCATAGACGTCCGCATATTTCTCATCCAGTATTTTATATTCTATACCCATTTTATCCAAAACACGCGTGAGTGGCTTTGTATCGCTTACCTCTATACGACAGCATTTTCGACAGGAGGCTTCCAGTTCTTCAGCACTCATTTCTTTTACGATCCGTCCATTGTCAATAAAGCCGTAATGAGTGGCAAGTTTGGATAATTCCTCCAGAATATGGCTTGATATTAAGACTGTAATCTGCTGTTCCTGATTCAGTTTTAATATCAGTTCCCGAATTTCTACGATTCCCTGCGGATCCAGTCCGTTGGCCGGTTCGTCCAAAATCAGAAAATCCGGATCGCCCACAAGCGCTATAGCGATTCCGAGCCGCTGCCGCATACCGAGGGAAAAATGTTTTGCTTTCTTTTTTCCGGTATTCTCCAGTCCCACCAGCTTCAAAATTTCCTGAAGCCCGTCATAAGACGGAAGTCCCAGAATGAGATATTGCTGCTTTAAATTATCCTCCGCCGTCATATCCAGATAGATAGACGGGGTTTCTACGACAGCACCTATCCGCCTGCGCGCCTTAACAATCCCCTTTGGATCTGTACTCCGCTTTCCATATAGGAGATATCTCCCCTCCGTAGGTTCCTGCAGACCGCAGATGATCCGGATCAGGGTTGTCTTGCCTGCGCCGTTTTTACCTACAAATCCATAAATTGCGCCTTTTGGAACATTCATGGATAGCCCGTTCAATGCTTTGAAATGTTTATAGCTTTTTGTCAGGGCGTTTGTCTTTAAGATATATTCCATTCTTTTTACCTCCTTATGCCTGTTGCAGACATTTTAAAGGAAAAACGTTAAGAAAGCGGTTAAGGAAAGGGTTGAGATTTCGTTAAGATTTTAGTCAATATCTTTCAATTTAAATCCGATTCCCCATACAGCCTCAATGTACTCCGTTCCGTTTACGCTCCGGAGTTTTGTCCTCAGATGACTGATATGCGTTTTCAGGGAGCTTTCCGTACAATCCGGCGTATCATCACTGATATGGTCTAAGAGCTGCGATTTCGTTATAACCTGCTTCGGCGACTGCATGAGGAGCTTTAAAATCGCATACTCGGTTCTTGTGAGTTTCACATAAGTTCCTGCTACGGTTACAAGATGTGTGACGGAATCAAGCAGGATATCCCCATACTTTAATTCCTGTACCGTCTTATTTCCCGCCGCTTTCCTCAGATGGACGGAAACTCTTGCTACGAGTTCTTTGATCTGAAACGGCTTGGTAATATAATCAACCGCCCCATTCATCAGAAGTTTTACCTTATCGTCCACATCCACTTTAGCGCTTACCACGATAACCGGAATATCTTTTATCTGCGGCAGCAATTCCTCTCCCGAAAGTCCCGGCAGCATCAGATCCAGTAATACCAGATCCGGCTTTTTCCCAGACAAAAAAAGCACTGCTTCCGTTCCGGAATACGCCCGGAATGTTGCATATCCTTCTTTTGTAAGAGCTTCCTCCAGCAGATTTCCGATATGGATATCATCATCAATGATCAGTATTTCTTTCAATTCAGACCTTCACCTTTCCAAATGCTGTTGCTAAAATAATAAATTCATTATAAACATTCATAGAACCCAAGACAAGCAGATTTCCGAAATAAAAAAGCAGCACAGAAAGGTTTTCACCCTCTGTACTGCTCTCATTATGATCTGCAATCCATATTTATGGTGCTGTCTTCGCGGTTTGTTTCCTATAATGCGATCTCGCCGCGTTCGCCGGTACGTACCCGGACAGCGTCCTCCACATTATATACGAAGATCTTACCGGCGCCTACATGTTCAGAAGCCAGAACTTCCGACAGAGCCTTGATCATCTCCTCTACCTTATCATCCATCACTACCGTTTCCACCTTGATCTTCGGAAGAAGGTTTACGACGTACTCACTCCCACGGTATTTGGTCTTATATCCCTTCTGATTTCCGTAGCCCATGATGTTGCTGATCATTGCGCCGCTTGCGCCCTGATCATCCAGCACTTTTTTTACTTTTTCCAGTTTTTCTGACTTAATGATAACTTCAAGCTTCTTCATGCCATTCGTCCTCCTTATTGCTTTCAATATTTACATCCCGTATTCATTTCCCTTATTGGGAATCTTACCACAGAAACAATAGAAATACAATAGATATTTTTAAATAAATTAAGTAAATTTAATCAAATATATATTTTATTAGGTATTTTTATATTTTTCTTCATATTATTAACCTTTTCCTGTTTTTCTGCTTTCAATTTCCTCTTATTTTCGTTTTTTACTTTCCATAAAGTAGTCATGGATTTTTCACCCCGCCTCTGCTATAATCTATGCCATAGGACTGCCCGCTGCAGTCCGCTTACACATACCCTTATTATTTCTATATTTAATACGGAGGATACATATGTCAGATACAATCGATAACAAGCCAAACAATGACGAAGACGAATATGAAAAATACTGTTATATGTGCAGACGTCCGGAGTCCGATACCGGAAAACTGATTTCTTTCGGTAACAAAATCTATATCTGTCCGGACTGTATGCAGCGTACCTTTGACGCGTTCAACGGAAATACCATGCAGTTTATGGATTTATCAAAAATTCCTTTTGATAACTTCTCACAGATCTTAACCCCGAATGATATTCCAAATTCGCAGAAGGTAAAAAAGAAGAAACCAAAAGAGGAAAAGAAAAAATCCGCCGAACCGGAATTTGAAGACCTGACATTAAAAACCATACCTGCCCCTCACAAGATCAAGGCCATGCTGGATGAATATGTGGTCGGTCAGGACTATGCAAAGAAAGTGATTTCCGTAGCCGTCTACAACCACTACAAACGGGTGCTTACCGATTCCATGGACGATATAGAAATCGAAAAATCCAATATGCTGATGCTGGGGCCGACCGGCTGCGGCAAAACC
>CANRMC010000100.1 GCA_947631605.1 uncultured Lachnospiraceae bacterium | reverse complement strand
CTGTTCATTTGTTGAATTCACAAAACATAACTATATTAGGGCTTCCGGCAGGCACCGGTTACGAAGTTACGGAGAGCCGGAAAAAAGAATATGCCACAAAAGAGTTAGATACAACAGGTACGGTGCTGGCAACTACAGCGGGATATTCCAAGACAGCTCTATTTATCAATGAATGGTTTTCACCAGCGGGTTTGAAAATCCGTAAAATAACTGCCGGAAGCTTTGAAGCAAACAAGGCATGGACATTTACCGTAGAATTTAAGGCACCGGCAGGTATCGAACTGGCAGATAGTTATACCTATATTGATATGTCAGGGGAACATCATATTTTGAATCTGCAAATGAAAAATGGTTCTATGGAGGGAACAATATCGCTTCTGAACGGAGAGGAAATATCCATTATTGGACTACCTGTAGGGACTTCCTATATGATAACAGAACAGGATTCTGATCCTGCGTTTACCGAGATTACAGGCGCTGATTCTGCTGAAAACGGTGTAGCAAAGGGTACTCTGCGTGACGAACACGTAATCGCAAGTGCGGTTGTTACATTTATTAATTCGATGCAAAAGGGCAACTTGATCCTTAGCAAAACGGTGACAGGAACCGGTGGAAATCAGTACCGTTCGTTTGATTTTACAATCATTCTGACACCACCGAAAAGCTACGTTTTGGAGGACAGTTATACTTATGTGGATTCTCTGGGTAAGGAACAAACATTGTATCTCACGGAGAACGGCAGAACAAAACAGGGGTGTCTAAGTCTTAGACATGGCGATACGATTGTGTTGGAGGATTTGCCGGCAGGAACAACCTATACGATTATGGAAGAACCTGTTACAGATGTGACTCCGGCATACACAACAAGTGTGGTTGTAAACGGAGAAGAGAAAAACACCAACGAGGTATCCGGTGAGATTTCTGCAACGGAAAACGCCATTATTGGCTTTATTAACCACAGGGAAGATGCAAATTCACTTACAATTTCAAAAACGGTGGAAGGAACAGGCGCAGAGAAAGATAGGGAATTCACATTTATGATTACTTTGCTGGATGAAAATGCTAATGAACTTTCAGATAACTTCATCTATCTTGGGTCAAAATATGGCGTCATCCATAGCAGTGATACATTTACATTGCGGCATGGTGAGAGTATTACCATTGAGAACCTTCCGGAAAATGCACATTATATTATAAAAGAGGAAGAAACTGAAAGCTATATCGGACTGTCCGACAACTTTGAAGGTATGATTAAGAATAATGTAAAGGTGGATTTTACTAATATTCGTCTTGCAGCTCCACTTACTTTAACAAAGCGGCAGTTCGTGAATGGCGTGGATGCCGGAAGAGAGACTGCGCTTCAGCCGAATGAAGAAGTTACATATCAGCTGACGGTGGAGAATACAGGTGACGCTCCAGCGACAGATGTTGTGCTGACGGATATTATTCCGGAGGGCTTGCTGCTTGTGGAAGGTTCCATTAGTGATGGAGGTTCAGTTTCTGGTGGTGTTGTTAAATGGGAAATACCAACATTGAACGGCAAGGAGAAGAAAATAGTATCATTCACTGTCCGGCTTCCGGAAACTGCTAAGAATATAAGCTGGGAAAATACGGCTGATGTGAGTTATGAAGCGTCCACTGTTCCGGAAAAAACGAGTATGGTTAGAAACGCTGTTTCCAATTCAGTAAAAGTTACGGTTCAGGCGGAGCAGGATGATACGATGAATCCAGATAACCAGACAACGCAGGAAAATGCGGCTGATGTAGATAATCATCCGGCGCAGGACAATACCGCAAAAACTGGTGATTATGCAGAACCTGGACTATGGATTGCTCTTATGTTAATAGCTTTGAGCTGTATTTTGTTTGTGAGGAAGAAGAAAAGACAACGTGGCGAATAAGAATATGCGTTTCATTTCTGACAAATAAAACCACGAATTGTTGGAAAATTTCATTTTTCTATACTATACTGATATCATCATAAAACTTACTTTAGAGGAGGTATGGATTCCGGTGAAAATGTAAAGAAATAATCCCCATTGCCACCACCCGCCTTGCATGATAAAATACACCTTAAAGAACAGAAAACATTCCTAGCAATGCAAAGGCACAAAAGGCACAATAAAGAAAGTATGGAAATGGAATAAGAAAAGAGCAGAACGGGAGGAAGTATGGGGCGTTTATTGATCAGGCAGAAAGTTTTTTCATGGACGGATACATATGATGTCTATGATGAATTTGGCAATCCGAAATATTATGTGAAAGCGGATTTTTTCACGATCGGTCACAGGATACATGTTTATAGCAGAGCTACCGGCGAGGAAATCGGATTGATTCAGGAAAAAGTGTTAAGGATTCTCAGGGAATTTGAATTTTCGTTCGGAGGCTATTCGCAGGGAATTATAAAACAGCAGTTCTCATTTTTCCGTCCGAAGTATAATCTTGATTACAAAGGCTGGCATCTGGAAGGCGATATTATGGCTTGGAATTATGAAATTTTTGAGCAGAACCGGCTGGTCGTAACGATTTCAAAAGAACTTTTCCACTGGGGCGATACATATGTAATTAATTTTGCAAATAACAACGATGAATTACCGGCGTTAATGACAGCAATCGCCATGGATGCAGCAATCTGCAGCGCTGAATCAGCGAATAATACGATGATGTAAAAAAGGGACGGCATGCTGCCGTCTCTTATGATTTTAGAAAACATGGAGGAAAGAAATGAAGATTTTTGATATTTCGCAGGAGGTATTTGACTGTAATGTTTTTGAGGGTGATCCGCAGCCGCAGCGGATCGTTGCACAGAAAATAGCAGCGGGTGATCTATGCAATCTGACGGAGTTTCATATGTGCGCCCACAATGGTACACACGTGGATGCTCCGTTTCATTTTTATGATAACGGCAGAACCATCGATAAAGTGGATCTGCAGAAATTCATCGGTTATTCCTATGTGGCGGAGAAAGACGGAACGGTAACGGCAGAGGACGCCCATGATATATTAAAGAAAGCGAAAACAGAAGATTCGGAAGCTGCAAAGCGAATCCTGATCAAAGGCAAAGCAGTTGTTTCTTATGAGGCCGCAGAGGTTTTTGCGGAGTCCGGAATCTGTCTGCTTGGAAATGAATCGCAGACTGTGGGACCGGAAGATGCGCCCAAAGACGTACATCTGAAACTTCTGGGAAAAGAAATCGTTCTTTTGGAAGGAATCCGGTTGGAAAATGTTCAGGAAGGCGTTTATTTCCTAAATGCAGCGCCTCTTAACTTAGGCGGCGCGGACGGCGCTCCTTGTCGGGCAATCCTGATAGATTTTAATGCATAAGGAGTGGATTTCATGTTTGGAAAAAAGAAGCAGACCGTTATTGAATATGACAAAGAACATCTGCAGCCGGTTCTTAGGTGCAGTATCTGCAACGGTGAACAGGTGGCAGGTTTTAAAAACCTTCAGACCGGAAAATTTGAAGAGATCATGTTGATCCGCAATGAGAAGGATATGGAACGGTTTATGAAACTGTATGGTATTGAAACCATACGGAAAGAATATTAGCAATTAAAAATCTTTAAGTGACAATTCTGTCACCGTACAGTCATCCCCGTGTCATTTTGGACCTGTATACTTGAAAGAAAAAGAAGTTTGCTTCTGCAAAAGAAAGGAAGAAACCAATGGAAGTTTTAAAAGTGGAACATGTGACAAAGGTCTATGGCAGCGGGGAGAATCAGGTTGTGGCATTGGATGACGTTTCTTTCTCTGTGAAAAAGGGACAATTTGTGGCAATCGTCGGACCATCCGGCTCAGGCAAATCGACACTGCTTCATATTCTGGGCGGGGTTGACTGTCCGACCTCCGGCAAGGTATTTGTGGAAGATACGGATGTCTATGAACAGAATCCGACGCAGCTTGCCATCTTCCGCAGGCGGCAGGTGGGATTGGTATATCAGTTTTATAATCTGATTCCGGTTTTAAACGTGGTGGAAAATATTACCCTGCCGGTTTTGATGGACGGACGCAAGGTGAATGAGGAACGTCTCTCGGAACTGCTTTCCGTGCTTTCTCTGGAGGGACGCGAGAAACATCTGCCAAACCAGCTCTCCGGCGGACAGCAGCAGAGGGTTTCGATTGGACGCGCGCTGATGAATGCGCCGGCAGTCGTACTTGCGGATGAACCAACAGGAAATCTGGATTCTAAAAATAGTCAGGAAATAGTCAGTCTGCTGAAATATTCCAATCAGAAATACAAACAGACATTAATCGTCATTACCCATGATGAAAATATTGCGCTGCAGGCAGATCGGATCATCGCCATAGAAGATGGGAAGATTACGAAAGATGAGGTGATCCGTTCATGAATGTCTTTGGTAAGATCACATTTCGGAATCTGATGAAAAATAAAACCAGAACGCTGGTTACAATAATCGGGATCATTCTGTCTGCGGCAATGTTTTCCGCAGTTGCATTTACGGTATCATCACTGCAGGGATATCTGATGGATTATGGAATCTATAGAAGTGGCAGTTGGCACGCCGCCGGAAGTGAAGTATCGGATGAAGAACTTCAGGAATTAAAAACATGCGTTGACATTGACGAGGTCGTCTCCCTCCGTCTTCTGGGGTTTGCCGGATTGGAAGAGGGTATGAATTCAGACAAGCCGTATCTGTGCGTACAGGAAATGTCAGAAGGATTTGCGGATATGATGCCGGTACATCTTACGGAAGGCAGAATGCCGGAAAATGAAAATGAGCTGATCCTTCCGCTGCATCTGGAATGGGATGGCGGAGTCCGTTACAAACTAAATGAGACGATAACGCTTTCCTTAGGCGACCGGATGCTTGACGGACAGCAGATGGATAATAATACTCCGTTTTATCCGACGGACGACGGAGAAAATCCGGAGACGCTGGAGAATCTCCATACTGTAGATTATACGGTGGTCGGATTTTATGAACGACCGGATTTTGAAGATTATTCTGCGCCGGGCTATACGGCGCTTACGGCAGGAACAGGGAATGAAACAAGAGATTCCCTGTATCAGGTTTATTTTACGATGAAGGATGTGAAAAAAACCACAGCGTTCATGGAGTCGCAGCAGATATTAAAACATGGCTGGCGTATGAACAATGATCTGCTCCGGCTGGAAGGAAATTCAGGGGAAGATAATTATAACCGCGTTCTGTACAGTTTGGCGGTAATACTGATCCTTATCATTGCGTTTGGCTCTATTTCTCTGATATATAACGCATTTTCCATTTCTGTCAGTGAACGGACGAAGCAGTTTGGAATTCTTTCCTCGGTGGGAGCCACCCGGAAACAACTGCTGAACAGTGTATTGACAGAAGGCTTCTTTCTGGCGCTGGTGGGAATCCCTCTCGGAATCCTTGCCGGAGCTTTCGGCATGGGCGTGACGTTTCATTTTCTGGGGGAAATGCTGGGAAGTACTCTGCTTGGTACAGATGCAGTGACGCTTTCTCTGAGGGTTTCCGTACCAGCTCTTCTGATCGCGGCTGCTGCCTCGGTTCTCACAATATTTCTCTCCGCACTGATACCTGCACTCCGGGTGTCAAAGAAATCGGCTATCGAAGCAATCCGGCAGAATCAGGATATAAAAGTATCAGGAAAGAAGCTGCGGGTATCAGGAATTACAAGGAAATGCTTCGGCTTTGAAGGAACGGTAGCTGCAAAGAATTACAAAAGAAACCGGAAACGGTATCGGGCAACGGTGGTTTCTTTATTCATCAGTATCGTACTTTTTATATCTGCAAGCAGCTTTGGCATTTATCTGGAACGCTCTGTAAATGACGTAAAATCCGTCAATCAATTTGATCTGATGATGGTTTGCTATCCGGATGAAGAAAGTGTTCCAACAGAGGAGGTTGCCCGGACGCTTCGCGGAATGGAAAACATGAAACAGGTTTCCTATTTTTCTGACATCAGTTATGTATATGTGGGAGTGGAGCCGGGGAGCTTAAACAAAAGGTATCGCGAGAATCTTTTACAGGAAACCTATGGTTACGAAGGCAGGGAACCGAAAGAACTGCTTCTTACCGCAAAGCTGGTTTTCATGGAAGATCAGGAGTTCCGGAATTATCTGGAAAAACAGAATGTTGCACCGGATAGTTATTTTGATCCGGAGCATCCGAAGGCTGTGGCGTTGAATGAGATCTCAACCTATAACATGATGACGGAGAAGTTTGAGACCTATAAGGTTTTTGATAACATAGAAAAAGCAGATCTCACATTTCACCCGATCCGGTATCAGAGCGGCTATCAGTTGATGTATAGTTGTATCTCGGATGATGCTTATTATTTTGAATATGAACCATGGGATAGCGTAGAAAGCGGAGAGGAGGATATCGAGGATAGTTTTTCCCTCACTCTGGATGAGGCTGCCCGGTCTGTGCCGGTTGCCTGTGATCTTATTACAGAGCAGCAGCCGAAGATGACAGAAGTGGCAGAAAGCAGTGTATTAACTTTGTATTTTCCATATAGTCAGATGAAAAATCTGCTGGCTTTTTATTATGAGGAATATGAAACTACGGACATGGAAGCTTTGCCGGAGGGAGAACGGTTTTTGTATTATGATCTTCCGACGCTTCCGCTCGAAGAAAATCTTGTCGTGCAGTATTCGATCACATGTAATGACCATGCCGGTACGGCAACCGCGCTTTTGGAATGGCTTAGGACAAATGATGAAATAAACGGAGATGTTCATGATCTTGCGGAACGGGAACAGGAATCGAATATGCTGCTTTTTACTGTGAAGATCTTTTCTTACGGTTTCATTATCCTGATTTCTCTGATCGCTGCTGCAAATGTATTTAATACGATATCGACAAACATAAATCTCAGGAGACGGGAAATCGCCATGCTGAAATCTGTAGGGCTCACACCGAAAGGGTTCCGCAAAATGATGATCTTCGAGTGCCTGCTCTACGGTTCCCGCGGACTTCTGTACGGACTGCCGGTTTCCTTTATTGTCACATATCTGATCTACAAAGCTGTGTCAAACGGCGTGGAAATGGATTTCTTTATCCCATGGGGAAGTGTGCTGATTGCCGTATGCAGCGTATTTCTGGTGGTTGCGGCCTCCATGATCTATGCGGTACGGAAGATTCAAAGCAAAAATGTAATTGAAGAACTGAAAATGGAAACTACTTGATAAGTGTAAGTTATGATCGAACCGCCGGCAGTTTTATCCGGCGGTCTTTTTTATCTGTTTTTGCGTGAGTGATCGGAAATTATTTGCAGCAAGCGGGATATTATGTATAATGAAAGCAGTATTAATGATTGGGGGGATAAAGGTATGAAAGAAAAAAAGGATAAAAGTATGATCGTGGGATTGATAATTCTGATCCTGATCCCGGTTGCTGAAATAGTAATGGGAATACTGTCATTCAGCCACAGCAAAACGGTCTTGCTTTCCGAAATATTTGACGGCGATCCGAAAGGAAAATATGTAAGAGACAAGGTCGAATATGCGACACAGAACTATTATACGCTCAGCCACAGCGTAAATTTTATTCCTACGGGAAAAGAGTATTATTATGTGATTTTCAGTGAGGACCAGTCGGACGCAATTTTCGTCCGGGCAGGTAAGAAATGGGGACGCTTTTTTAACAGCAGAACGCTGGAAGCATATAGCGGGCCGGTGGCGATTTCGGGTAAAGTAAAAAGTCTCGATTATGAGGCCAGGAAAGGCGCGGATAAGCTGCAGGAAAGTTTTCAGAGCGAGGGCATGCCGATCTCTGTTTCCTATTATTACATAGATTTATTGGCAAAGCAGTACGGTATACTCAGTATTCTTTCCGGCGTACTCTGGTTTGTGATAGCTGCTATGTTCATATATGTAAATAAAGGACATTCAAAACACGTAAAAGCATGGATGGCGGTCTCTCTCATTCTTGGTGTCGCAAACGGTTGTTTCAGTCTGCATGTCATAACAATGCTGTGATCGGAAAGAAAAATAAAGAAAATGGTGAATTGAAAACCCAAATTCCACTTTGCAGGATTAAATTCCACCCGGAGGTGTTCTGGGTGGAATTATTTCATA
>CANRMC010000099.1 GCA_947631605.1 uncultured Lachnospiraceae bacterium | reverse complement strand
TCGCATAGACTCGTTTGCATTGTTTGAGTTTTATCACCCTCAGCTTGTCACCACCGGAAAGCTGCCGCGGATATGCCTTGTAGCGGTCCGCAAGTCCTACCATCGTAAGCATTGCAGGCACCTGACGCCGGATATACCTTGTCGGCGTTTCAATAACACGTTGTGCAAACGCTACATTTTCGTATACCGTCCTGTCCTTTAACAAACGGAAATTCTGGAATACAACGCCGATCTTTCTTCTCAGCTTTGGTATCTGTCTTTTCTTGATCTTATTGTAATCATATCCGGCAACCTCAATCTTTCCCTTCGTCGGCGTCAGTTCCCGTAAAAGCAGCTCGATCAGGGTTGTTTTACCGGAGCCGCTGCTTCCGACTATAAAGACGAACTCACCTTTTTCAATATGCAGGCTCACATCCTGTAGGGCGAGCGTACCTGCCGGGTATTTCATCGTTACGTTTTCTAAAGTAATCATCGCAAATATCCTTCCATATTATTCTATGACGTTTTCATTAGAAATCCAAAGTTTCCATATATTTCATGTACTTTACAACCATAAGGGCAATCTTAAAAGTGATCGCGTCCTCAAAAACACGCAGGTCAAGACCGGTTGATTTCTGAATCTTATCCAGCCGGTAAACCAATGTGTTTCTGTGAATATACAACTGTCGGGATGTTTCTGATACATTCAGGCTGTTCTCAAAGAATTTGTTGATGGTAGTCAGGGTTTCATCATCGAACTCATCCGGTGATTTATTATCAAAGATTTCTTTGATAAACATCCGGCAGAGCGGAATCGGAAGCTGATAGATCAAACGGCCGATACCCAGATTGTTGTACGCAATGATATTCTTATCGCTGTAGAAGATCTTTCCTACATCCAGCGCCATTTTTGCTTCTTTGTAGGAACGGGACACTTCTTTAATCTCATTTACGATCGTACCGAATGCAACATGAACGGAGGACATAGCTTCCGTATTCAGCATATCCACAATTACGCGGGCAATCTTCACTAAATCCTCATAAGTCTCATTCTGTTTTGCTTCCTTTACAAGAATGATGTTTTTCTCATCTACGGCAGTGATGAAATCCCTTGTCTTATTTGCAAAAAGATTTCTTACAGTCTCCAGTGCATTGTTATCTTTTTCCGTCTTTGTCTCAATGATAAAGACGATCCGCTTCACATCCGTATCAATGTGGAGTTTCTTTGCGCGGTTATAAATATCCACAAGGAGAAGATTATCCAGCAGGAGATTCTTGATAAAGTTATCTTTATCAAACCGTTCCTTATATGCGACCAGAAGGTTCTGGATCTGAAACGCCGCCATCTTACCTACCATATAGGTACTGTCGTTATCTCCTTTTGCCATGATCACATATTCCAGTTGTTTATCGTCTGTTACCTTGAAGAACTGGTAGCCCATCAATGACTGGCTCTCTGCCTGTGAGTCTGCAAATGCCGTTACCGCCTCTTCATAGTTTTCATAATTTTCATCCGCTGTTTTTGCCAATGCACGTCCTTCTACATCCATGACAACAAGGTCCACTTTTGTAATGGAACGGATGCCCTCAATTGTATCCTGAAGAATCTGATTCGAAATCATTTTATCACTCCTTATGTATTGCATTCATACCTACGATTTTAACAGAATTTTGCTTCAAAAAAAAGAGGAAATGTGTAAAAATACACATTTCCTCGTAAATTTCACAAATCAATCACATAAATGGAAGTACTTTCCAATATGTAACCATTAGTTTGCGATAACAGATTCGGATTCCTTATCAAAGATATGAATCTTGCTCAAGTCAAATGCAAACTGAACAGTATCGCCAGGTCTTGCTGTTGTACGTGCATTTACTCTTGCAGTAATATCGAACTGGTCGATCGTAAAGTACAGGTAAACTTCAGCACCTAACATTTCATAGATATTGATTCTTGCATCGATAACACTCTCCGGTGAAGACTCAATGAAGAGCTGCTCGTCATGAATATCCTCAGGACGGATACCAAGTACAACTTCCTTGTCAATGAATCCGCCGGCGATCAGCTTGTTAGCCTTAGCTTCCGGAACCTTGATGGAATGAGAACCAAACATCAGAAGTACATCTGCGCCGGACTTAACAACTTTGCAGTCGATGAAGTTCATTGGCGGCATACCCATGAAACCTGCAACGAACAGGTTCGTCGGATGATCGTACAGATTCTGCGGTGTATCTACCTGCTGAATAATACCATCCTTCATAACTACGATTCTGGTACCCAGTGTCATAGCCTCAGTCTGGTCATGTGTTACATAGATGATGGTTGTCTGCAGTCTCTGATGAAGCTTTGAGATCTCAACACGCATCTGAACTCTCAGTTTTGCATCCAGGTTAGAAAGCGGCTCGTCCATAAGGAATACCTTTGGCTCACGCACAATGGCACGTCCCATGGCAACTCTCTGTCTCTGACCACCGGATAAAGCCTTCGGCTTACGGTCAAGCAGATGCTCGATATCAAGGATCTTAGCAGCTTCATGTACCTGCTTGTCAATCTTTTCCTTTGGTACTTTTCTTAATTTCAGACCGAATGCCATATTGTCATATACTGACATATGCGGATACAGAGCGTAGTTCTGGAATACCATGGCAATATCTCTGTCCTTCGGCTCTACATCGTTACACATCTTATCACCGATCCACAATTCGCCGGAGCTGATATCCTCCAGACCTGCAATCATACGAAGTGTTGTAGACTTACCGCATCCTGATGGTCCTACGAAGATGATGAATTCCTTATCTTCGATTTCAAGATTGAAATCCTTTACGGCGTTGAATCCGTTTGGATAAATCTTGTAAATATTCTTAAGTGATAACCCAGCCATTTTTTATCCTCCTATAGCTATTAGTTTCAAAATTACTAGTGACATTCTAACTCAAATCACATCTTTTAACTATATGATTATTGCATAAATTGAAAAAAAATCTTTTGTCTATATTGTATATTGATTTTCATTTTCTGTCACTTTTCACCAAAACTGATAGCAAATCCGCTTTTTTAAACTGTATAATTTGTGAAACCTTCACCAAAAGCCTCCTTAATTTCTCCGATAAAACAAATGGCATTCCGGTCGATATTATATAGGAAATCTTTAATTTTTACGATTTCTTTTGCGGAAACTACGCAGATCAGCATACTCCGCTCCTGCTTCGTATACATTCCACAAATCCGGATAGAGGACACGCCCCGCTCGATTTCCTTCATGATATAGTCTGCCGTTTCTTCATTTTTATCTGATATGATATAAATAAGTTTTGCCCTGCCGGGGCCTTCCATCACATAATCAGCGGTTTTTGTTACAATGAAGATCGCGATCAACGCATATATCACATTGACAAGTCCGAAGACGGCGCCTCCTGCCGCAACGATCATTCCGTCCAGCGCCGCCAATATTTTGGAAACGGATATATATTTCAGCCGGTTATGAATGAGTATTGCCAGAAGATCCGTACCTCCGGAAGAAGCGTCCGCCGAAAAGATAAGCCCCAGTCCCGCGCCCATCAACACTGCGCCGATGGTAATATCAATGATCGTATCTCCCGTCAGGATCCTAAGAATCGGAAGCAGACTGAGAAAAAGTGTAAGCAGCAGATTTCCCAATAAAAGATACGCAGATCTTTTCCGGTTCAGTTTCCGAAACGCAAAGAGAAATAAAGGGATATTCAGAATCAGGTTTGTAACCCAGATTGGAACAAAGCCTGCCGTTATATGATGTATCAGGATCGCAATACCGGAAAATCCTCCGGTTACAATACCCATAGCATCAAAACACGACGTAACAGAAACAGCCATAAGCGCCGTTCCTAAAATAACCCGTACGATCTCAGCCATAAAAAACCCCCATACCAAACAGTTTCTGTTTAGTATGGGGCAATCTCATTTAATAATATTCATCATTGCTGCGACAATACATCATCCGAGGTACCGATGATGACGAAGATATCCACGCCGTCTACACTGGCATCCGTCTCGTCTGATGTCAGGGTTCCTACCTGATAGTCGGCATTCGGAAAGTACTGCAAAAGATCGGTGCCGACGCCATCCTCCGCCGCAAGCACTTTTGTCTGTTCCAGTCTGGAGTAATAATTTTTGGCGTCCAGATTCTGATACCCATAGCTGGCAAGCGTATCTCTCCAGTGTCCGGCCAGTCCCTTCGTTTCCGTGCCGTTTAAAACTACGATCTTCTTGTCAAAAGATGTATTCTGCTGCACGGCTCCGCCTTCTTCTCCGCCTGCGTTATCTTCCGGAGAACCCAGCAGTACATCCTGCCCGTCCTCTTCCGTAAGAATGGATTCATCCACCTCACTATCTCCCGCTTGGTCCGTATTTTTCCGGTTCAGCTTCTGCTTCACAAGGACAACGCTCATCGCGACAATTACAATAGCAAGTATGATAACGACCGTTCTCAAAAACATTGAGAAAAATATGCCGGATACACTCTTTTTCTTATTCATGTTATTCCTCCTGTTTCAACCTGTACGATAACCGATTGATTTCCTGACATCTGACAGTATAACAAATGTAATTTCTATTTTCAACCTTTTCATTCTGTGATAAACTAATTTAAGAATTCTTAAGAAAAGGAACAATGATATGAAAACAGCGCTTATTACAGGAGCTTCCAGAGGGATCGGAAAGGAAACAGCCGTCCTGCTTGCCCAAAGCGGTTCGTTTGACTGTATTGCGATCACCTGCCGGAACCAACAAAAATTACTGCATGAAACTGCGGAGATCATACGGAAAGAAGGGATTTCCTGCATTGAATCCTGCGGCGATATCGGAGATTTCTCCTATGTTCAGACACTGACGGAACAGATTCTTACGGAAACCGGACGTATCGACCTGCTGGTAAATAATGCCGCCGTTTCCTACATCGGACTTCTTACCGATATGACGCTCTCGGACTGGGACGGTCTGCTCCGCACCAATCTCACATCGGTTTTTAACACCTGCCGTCTCATCGTACCTGGCATGGTGCAGAAAAAAGGCGGAAAGATCATCAACATTTCTTCCGTATGGGGAATCTCCGGCGCTTCCTGTGAAGCTGCATATTCTGCATCCAAGGGCGCCGTAAACTCCTTTACCAGAGCATTGGCAAAGGAGCTTGCGCCCAGCGGGATATCCGTCAACGCCATTGCGTTCGGCGCTGTCGATACGGATATGAATAAGCAGCTTACCTCTGAAGAACGTAACGCCCTAGCGCAGGAAATTCCTGCCGGCCGCATGGTTTCTTCAAAGGAAGCTGCTCAGGCTGTTTTAAAACTATATGAAATGCCGTCTTATTTTACGGGTGAAATTGTAAAATTTGATGGCGGCTGGATTTAATCCTTGTTTTTCTTTAAAGCTTTCAGCGCAGTGGAAAGCTTGATCGGATTTCCGTACCGCAGAGTGGAGGTCCGGAAGATCTTTCCGCCCAAAATTCCCATCAGAATGACAGACGCATACAGTATGACTGCGGAAAGGACGACTTCCCATGTGGCAACGCTTCCCATCGCGACTCTCGCAAACATAGCGCTGTAAGAGCTGATCGGAAGATAAGAGCAGACCTTCATAATGATACCGTCCGGATTAAAAAGCTGAACCAGTACAACAATATATACAAGCATAACCAGCATCTGCGCCGTACCGGTGCTCTTGTTCAGATCCTCGATCTTTGATACCAAAGCTCCCAGCGCGCCATACATGAACGCATAGAACAGGAAGCCGCCGATACCGAATACGGCGAATATCACCAGAACATTGGCCGGGATATCCAAAAAGCTTGCGATATCAACGCTCCAAAACTGTTTGTTCGCCTGATAGGAGCCAAGCAGGGAGCCACCGATCAGTCCTACCTGAAAAATAGTGGCGATAACGCCTGCAAATACCTTACCGAATAACAGCGACACGGAATCGGTGCTGGTTACCAGTATCTCAATGGAACGGTTGCTCTTTTCATTGGTAACGCTGCTGGCAATGGTTGTTCCATACATAACGATCAGACCGAAAATAATGATCACCAGTATATAACAGTACCAGTAATTCTCGGAGCTGTTTTTTCCGAGTACCTGTTCATTGATATTGATATCCATATATTCGACTTCCAGAAACTCATCCAGATCCAGATTATTCCTCTGGCAGTAATCCAGTTTCACCATCATCTGCATATATTCGCTGAATGCCGCCGCATTTTCATCCATTATGGATTTGTTCAATACATAGTAATCAAAATCAGTAAGGGAATTAACTACAAATCCCGCTTCCGCCTTTTCATTCTTAACATTTTCTACAATTTCTTCTTCGCTCTGGCATACGGTAAATTCTTCGTCAAAGAATTCCGCAAGATAAGAGGTATCTAAGATCTGCTGCGGATCATAGATCAGGAAACCGCTTTCTGTCTGTTCTGCCTCTTCCTCTTTTGAAACCTCATCTCCTTTTTTGGAATCCTGAAAAAAACGCGGAATAAACATAATGCCGGCTGCCAGAACGCAGATTAGAATTGTGGAAATCAAATAGGATTTACTTTTAAAATAGTTATCGAGTTCAAATTTTAATACCGTTAGAAAATTCTTCATTTATCTGCCCGCCTTTCTGAACAGCCCAAACTTTTTTTCAGGTTCCTTCTGTTCGTTATCCTCTTTTTCTCCCTCGGCTTCCTCTTCTTCCTCGCCTACGCGGGATACAAAGATATCGTTCAAAGACGGTTCATAGACGCCAAATGTCTTGATGTTCACATTCTGTTTCTTGAGCGCGTCCAGAACCTTCCACTGGTCTATATTTTCCTTCAGGGTTACAATGACAAAATGCTTGTTCATGCCCTGCACGTCTACCATATCGCTGAGTTTTTCCCGACAGATATCCATAAGTTCCGAAAGCGAATAGTTCTCTGCGGATATTACTTTTCGTTCTCTTGCATACTCCTCCTTGATCTCATCCAGATTTCCGGCAAGAGCAATTTCCCCATGATTGATGATCACAATATCCTCGCAGAATTCCTCCACATAACTCATCTGGTGGCTGGAGAAAATAACAATCTTTCCGTCCGCTATCAGTTCCCGGATCACATCCTTTAATATCTGGGAATTGACAGGATCCAGTCCGCTGAACGGCTCGTCTAAGATTACGATTTCCGGATCTCCTACCAATGTTGCCGCAAGCTGTATCTTCTGCTGGTTACCCTTGGAAAGCGTGTCCAGTTTCCGTTTCTCATACTCGGATACTTCCAGTCTTTCAAGCCATTTTTTGGTATTCGCATCCGCCTGCTTTTTATTAAGCCCCCGCAGCATGCCGAGATATACCATCTGGTCGTATACCGTTTTCTTCGGATAAAGCCCCCGTTCCTCCGGCAGGTATCCCACCTGACCGCTTTTCGGCGTGAACTTCTCGCCGTCCAAGAGGATTTCACCGGAATTCGCATGGAATACATCCATGATGATACGGATCGTGGTAGTCTTTCCTGCGCCGTTTCGTCCCAGAAGTCCGAGCGCCCTGCCGCTTTCCACGGAAAAGCTTATGTCATGAAGGATTTCTTTATCCTCAAAGCTTTTCCTTATGTCTTTCAGCTCTAATTTCATTTTCTGCCTCCTAAGTAATATACCTTCCCTTTAAGTTACCGTTCCATTATATTAAATATCGCTTCGACAAGCAAGCATAACATAAGACAAAAAGATTATATCAGAAAGGAATGTTTATTGTTTTTTTTAAAACATTTTCATAGAAATATTTATCTTCGTCTTTAAAAACATTAAAAATAACCCTCTCTATCCTGCTGCCCGGCAGATGCTCCAAAACGGTGCGGACAGCGATTTCGGCGGCAATATCGTTCGGGAAATGAAATACGCCCGTGGAAATGCAGCAGAACGCAATGCTTTTCAGACGGTTTGCCTCCGCGAGTTCCAGACAGGAACGGTAACAGGAAGCAAGACTCTCCCGGTTTTCTTCTGTCAGCCTGCCATATACGGTCGGTCCTACCGTATGGATCACATGCTTTGCCGGAAGGTTATAACCTTTCGTGATCTTTGCGCATCCAACAGGTTCCTCGTGTCCCTGCGCCTTCATGATCTTT
>CANRMC010000098.1 GCA_947631605.1 uncultured Lachnospiraceae bacterium | reverse complement strand
ATCCTGATCTTTCATAGTGTGTATAAAAATGCGTCCCGTCTTATTACGAACAACATTTCCTTTCTGCTTCTGATCGGATATACGATTTTAACAAGGCTTAGTCTTTCCCTTGCCCTGAAGCAGTTCGTCCTTGCGACGACGGCGCTGTTTATCACCTCATTTCTTCCGTATATCATGGGAAAACTGAAGAATATGAAAAACTGGAGCGTATTTTATGGGATCACAGGAATCATTTTCCTTGTTACGGTTTTTATTCCGGGTATCAGCGATCCAAAATTCGGCTCCCGAAACTGGATCAAGATTGGCAGTATTTCTCTGCAGCCAATGGAATTTGTAAAGATTCTTTTTATCCTTTTTGTGGCAAGCGGTCTGGTAAAGGCGAAGACTTTGCTGGATATCATCATCAATGCGGCGATTGCCGTTGCATTCATGCTGGTTCTGGTTCTGGAGAAGGATCTGGGCGCGATGGTGCTTTTCTTTATCTGTTATGTAATGATGGTTTATCTTGCGACTACCCGAATGATTTTTCTCGTGGGCGGTCTGGGACTGGCGGTCTTAGCGACATTAGTCGGGTATGTGCTGTTCAAGGATTCTCTGTTCCACCATGTTATGGTTCGTGTGGATAACTGGATCAATCCTTGGATCCATCAGGATGCCGGCGGTTATCAGATCTGTGAATCCCTGTTTGCGATCGGCACCGGAGGTTTTGTCGGTTCCGGTCTTGGGAAAGGAATGCCGTACATCATACCGGTTGCGGAAAGTGATTTCGTTTTTTCCGCTATCTGTGAGGAACTCGGCGTTCTGTTCGGTCTTGCACTGATCCTGATCTATATAAGCAGTTTCATTGCCATGACGAATATCGCCATGAAGTGCAGGCGTCCGTTTTATAAATATGTAACTTTCGGAATAGCGGTCTGTTATATCTTCCAGGTGCTTCTTAACATTGGAGGCGTAACAAAGTTCATACCGTCCACCGGCGTCACGCTGCCTTTGGTAAGTTACGGCGTAAGCTCTGTATTCAGTACACTGATCATGTTTTCCATGGTTCAATATACCTATATTTTAGTAAGCAAAGAGGCGGAAAAAGTTGAAAAAGAAAAAGACAGAATCCGGGCCGAATATGCTCGAGGAGAACGAATTCTTCCGGAAAGAGAGGGAGAAAGAAGAAAAAAACCGAATAAAGAATAAGCCGATCGTCTTTGTGACTTATATCATGGTGGCGCTGTATCTATGCCTGTTCGGGTATATTGTTTACTTTACGGCTGTGGATGCGGATTCCGTGATCGCAAATTCCAGAAATAAGAGGCAGGATTCCTTTGCGGATGTGGTTATCCGCGGCGACATCGTTACAAGTGACGGAGAAGTCGTGGCGACAACCATAACGAATGACGACGGTACGGAAACCCGCAGTTATCCGCATGGGGATATGTTTGCCCATGCCATAGGCTATAACAGCTACGGACGCTCCGGCGTAGAGCTGGATATGAATTTCTATCTGCTCCGTTCCCATATGAACATATTCAAGCGCGTAAAAAACGAGCTGCAGGGTGAGAAAAATATGGGAGATACAGTCGTTACGACTCTGGATTACGATCTGCAGAAAGCTGCCTATGAAGCGCTGGGAAATAATAAAGGGGCAGTTATCGTCATGGAGCCGGATACCGGCAAGATACTGGCGATGGTATCAAAGCCTTCGTTTGATCCGAACCGGATGGATGAAGTCTGGAACGAGGTACATTCCGAAGAAGGAAAGGATAGTACCGTACTCCTGAACCGTACCACGCAGGGACTTTATGCGCCGGGTTCCACATTTAAGGTAATTACGCTATTGGAATATCTGCGGGAAAATCCGGATTATGAGAACTATTCCTATGACTGTACCAGCAGCGGCGCGTTTAACCATATTTCTATCCACTGCAGCAGCGAAAAGGCGCATGGTACGGTGAATATCCGCGATTCGCTCGCAAAATCCTGCAATACAAGTTTTGCCAATATCGGCATTACCTTAGATATGGGGCGTTATCGGGAACTGGCGGATGAACTGCTCTTTAATAATGAGCTTCCGTATGACGGTGTTTATACGCAGTCAAAATTTGTACTGGATCAGAATTCAAACCCTGAGGAGATTCCGCAGACCGTGATCGGACAGGGAAAAACCCAGATCACACCGCTTCACAACGCGCTGATCATGGCTTCGATCGCAAATGGCGGCGTCATGATGAAACCGTATCTGGTGGATTCGGTTGAAAATGCGGATGGTGCCAATATTGAGAAATTTAAGAGCAAATCCTACCGGACGGTCATGGAGCCCGAAGAATCGGCGCTCCTTACGGATATGCTTGTCGGCGTCTGTCAGTACGGTACGGCGGCAAGATATTTTTCCGGTACTTCTTACTCGGTGGCAGGAAAGACAGGAACCGCGGAATACGATAACGAGGGAAACTGTAATTCATGGTTTGTGGGATTTTCCAATGTAGAAGATCCGGACATTGTCGTCAGCGTTATAGTTGAGGATTATACCTCCAATCAGCTTTCCGGTATGAAAGTGGCAAAACAGATCTTTGACGTTTATTACAGCCGTTAAAAAAATGCTTGAAAACCCGTAAAATCCTTGATATACTTATTCAGATAATACAACACACCAATCTTTTATAGATTGCAGGAGGGATTGCAATGGTAGGAGCAACAAGCTGTGGTGGTGTGGTAATCTACAGAGGTAAGATCTTATTACTTTACAAAAACTACAAAAACAAATATGAAGGCTGGGTTTTACCCAAAGGTACAGTAGAAAAAGATGAGGAATACAATGAGACTGCACTTCGGGAGGTAAAAGAGGAAACCGGTGTATCTGCGCAGATCATCAAATACGTAGGAAAGAGCAATTATACGTTCAATACGTCCTATGATGTGGTGAACAAGGATGTTCACTGGTATCTGATGATGTCTGACAGTTATTACAGCAAGCCGCAGAGAGAAGAGTATTTTTTGGATTCAGGTTACTACAAGTACCATGAGGCGTATCATCTTCTGAAATTCCCAAATGAAAAACAGATCCTGGAACAGGCTTATAGTGAATATGAAGCCTTGAAACAGGGCAACCTTTGGGGAAGCAAAAAGTATTTCTGAGACAATGAAACCTGATGGGATCCATCAGGTTTTCTTGTTTTTGATATACGGCAGATTGGAGAGCATGAAGTGAAAAATAAAGTGAATACAGATAAAAAAAAGAAAAAGTCAGACCTTACGTATAACATTCTTCTTGTTATTTTTGCGCTGATCTTCATTGGATCCGCTGCTTATTTATTTCAGTATTATTATGCCAGTCATAAAAGCGAGAAGAAGGTGGACGAACTGCAGGAGCTGATCGTAGAGGATGACACACCTGCCGGTACGGAAGCGGACGGAACGCCGGTTGCGCCTCAGGAACCTGAATTTGTGGAAATAAACGGCGTCCGGATCCAGAAGAAATATGAGAAGATTTATGAAAGGAATAATCATTTCATCGGCTGGCTGGAGATAAAAGGTACCAAGGTCAACTATCCTGTCGTGCAGACGCCGGAAGATGAGGAATATTACCTCCGCCGTGATTTTGACGGAGAAAAAAGCACTGCCGGAACGCTCTTTGCGGATACTTCTTCGGACATAGAAAAGCCTTCGGATAATATTTTGATCTACGGTCATAACATGAAGGCGGGAACAATGTTCCACGATATTCTCCAGTATGATTCGGAGGATTTTTACAAAGAACATAAATATATTCAGTTTAATACGATCTACGGAGACGGAACCTATGAAGTGATCGCTGCATTCCGCGAGGAAATCCGCGAAGTAGATTATGGGGGCTTCAAGTATTATCAGTTTTTTGACGCGCAGACGGAAGAGGAGTTTACCGATTACGTCTCAAACTGTCAGGCACGCACAAACTATCAGACGGACCGGACTGCGAAGTACGGAGATAAGCTCATAACTCTGTCAACCTGTTCTTATCATGCGGATGAAGGGCGATACGTGGTCGTTGCCGTAAAGGTTTCAGAATAAGATATGCATTTTTCGGTTTTCAGATTACGGACTCAAAACGGACTCAATTTCTCTGACAGAGAAAAATCCGCAAAGCCTTGAAAAATAAGGGTTTGCGGACAATAAAAAATGCCGGTGGCGGGACTCGAACCCGCACGCCATCGCTGGCAATGGATTTTGAGTCCACCTCGTCTACCAATTCCAACACACCGGCTTTCAACCACTTGATAATATCATAGACATAAAAAAGTGTCAATAACTTTTGGAGGGAACGATATGATAAAGCGAAATGTAAAAAGGCGCTTAGACAGCGAATTTCAGGAGCTTACAATCAATCTGGAGAATAATTATAAGGATTTGGCGATACAGGCCCTAAAAACGCTTCAGAAAAGCGTAGAAGAGCTGCATGACAGCGGGGAACTGAAAGAAAAAGACTATGCAAAAGTGAAAGCCCGCGTGGATGAATACGCAAAGAAAATGGAAGGGTATCACCATTGAAAAAAGCCGGTTTTCGACCGGCTTTTTCCGCAATCTTCAGCTTAATCGGAGCATTTCTTTTTTTAACCGTTTTATGATCTTTTTTTCCAGTCTGGAAATATAGGACTGGGAAATTCCCAGCAGATCCGCAACTTCTTTCTGCGTCATTTCTTCATCTTCATGACCGATACCGAAGCGGAGTTCGATGATCATGCGTTCCCGGTCGGTCAAAATGTTCATTGCCTTTTCCAACAGGTTTTTATCGATTTCTTCCTCAATATCCTTATAGATCATATCGTCATCAGTTCCCAGGATGTCAGACAGGAGAAGTTCGTTTCCGTCCCAGTCCACGTTGAGCGGTTCGTCTATGGAAACCTCCACTCTGGTTCTCTGGCTTCTCCTGAGATGCATAAGGATTTCATTTTCAATGCAGCGGGAAGCATAAGTGGCGAGTTTTATATTTTTATCCTGTTTAAATGTGTTAATGGCTTTGATGAGTCCGATCGTTCCTATGGAGATCAGGTCCTCCACGCCGATTCCTGTGTTGTCGAATTTTTTTGCTATGTATACCACCAGTCTTAAATTATGCTCGATCAATACCTGTTTCACATGGCCGTTTTCTTCGTTCATAAGACGTTCCAGCATATCCGCTTCCTCTTTGGCGTCAAGGGGCGGAGGAAGCACCTCGGAGCCTCCGATATAGTGAACGTCGTTTCTGGGGAACATGAGCAGGCTTGCCACGTTCCTTACACTGAATGATATTTTGTTGTTGCTTACAATACTAATCATTTGAATTCTCCTCTCAAATTTATTTTTCGTTTTTCTTAATTCTCACTGCATAAGTCTTTTGGAAGAAGCATATGATAGCCGCCGTTTAAGTTCATGCGGGTAAAACATATGGGAACGTCGGAAAATTCCCGTTCGCCGTCATCAATTACAATCCTTGTACAGATGATACCGGGCATGGTTCCGGACTTTTCATTAATGCACCCATAAGTGACCGGAATTATCATCCACTTGCTGGGAATATTCAGAAGCGCGGCATAATCAATCATTCCGGTTTTTAAATAGTTCTGCGTGAAATCCTGAAATTCCTGCGGCATGATCCGGAGCATTGCCCTGCGGTCGCCGATGATCACTCCTTTCTCTGACAGAGGTATTCGAAGGAGATTTCCGGAATCCATAAAACCGGTGAATTCCGCTTTTTCATATTCCATGTAAACCGTAACCCTATGTATGTAAATCCGGTTTTTCCGTTCTTCCTTTTCCCTCCCTGCCGCAAAAAAGAGCAATGTAAAGGCAAGGACTGTGACAAAGAGATAGGCGGGACTTTCTAAAGGCTTTTGTGTCAAAACGGTAAGTATTCCGGCCATTAGAAATTCCGAAAACAGGACGGCTAGAAATATATGGAACAGTCTGGTTTTCCTGCTGCCTGTGTAGAGCGCCAATGTCATGCCGAAGCCGGTCAGGGCAAAGGTGAAAAGCCGTATCAGGGCATTTGCCCGGTATAGGATCAGATAACTGATAACATTTATCATGCCGCCTGCTGATGATAAAACGAGCAGTTTCCAGAGACGGAGTTTTATTCCGAGAATTCGTTCCGCCAGAAAAAGAACCAGCAGATTTACAAACGCATTTTCCAGAAACAGCACATCAGCATAAATGGTATAATTCATATTCACCTCCCTTGACTCTCAACTGGAATTATATGGAAAAGCAATCAAAAAATAGGTCTAATCATGGAATGCGTCTTCCAATAATTCTTTCAACGTTCGACAGAAAGACTGTTATGGTGGATTTTCTGTCAGTAATTTGTAAATAGCGACAGGGAAGGCGCATATATTATTGATAATGCGAAAATGCAGAATAAAAAGCGGATATTAGGGGGATATATGGCGGAGAATAAAATCGGTACAGAACTTAATATGTCACTTCAGATTGATGAGGAAGAACGGATGAAATCTCTAGATCTGAATGTAGGTTATACGGAGGAAACAAGGATATGGACGCTCATTATACGATACATAAATGATATTACGCGGATAGCAGAAGCAGTTCCCTTTACTTATGCGGAGCTTTTGAATAATTATGCGGTGATTCAGATACGGGAGGAACTGATCGTGCCGCTTAGCAGACAGCCGGATATTATCTGGATTGAAAAGCCGAAAAGCCTTTATACAGAGATATACAGTGCAGTCCGAGCTTCCTGTATACCACCGGTTACGGAAGCGCCGTTTGGATTATCCGGCGCCGGCACTGTTTCTGCGGTGATCGATTCCGGACTGAATATGTTACGGCGCGAGTTCCGGAATGCAGACGGCAGTACAAAATTACAGGGTTTCTGGAGTCAGAGCGAGGATTATTATGTCAGTGGTTATGAGGGAGAAGAGAATACGGAACCCCCTTATGGCAGGGGACATTTTTATGGACAGGAAGAATTGAATCTTATTTTGGAACGGTTCGGAGAAAATCCGCCGGTTACCGTTATCCGGCAGTTTGATACTTCCGGTCATGGAACTGCTGTGGGCGGTGTGATTCAGGGGAGTGCAGAGAGGACGAAGCTGCTGCCGGTAAAACTTGCGGAACCGGATAACCAGTTCCCGCGCACGACAGAACTCATGGAGGGAATTGATTTTGCCGCCCGTTACTCCATGGCGGAAAATATCCCTATGGCAATCAATCTGAGCTTTGGAAATAATTACGGCGATCACGCTTCAAACTCATTTTTGGAGACATATATCGACAGTATTGCCACGCTGTCGAAACTTACGCTGGTGACCGGAACGGGAAATGACGGCGCCACCGGAAGGCATGCGCAGGGAGTGCTTGGAAATGTCAGTTATGCACGTCATGAGTTCTTCGTTTCGGAATACCAGACCGGAATCAATCTCCAGATATGGAAGAATTATTCGGATGTTGTCGATATTTTCCTTGTTACGCCGTCCAATGTCGAGCTGGGACCGTTTAACCAGACGGCGGACGTCATGCAGTATTCGACGGGAAGAAACCGGGTGGCGGTCATCAACGGTTCGCCGACTCCTTATAACCGCTATCAGGAGACCTATATTTCCGTTATTCCGGAAAATGATTATATTGAATCCGGGATATGGCAGGTAATGATGAACCCGAAGCGGATCATTGATGGCAGATATGATATTTTTCTTCCGGTTTCCGGTTCGACTTCCGGTGATGTGAATTTCTTACGTCCCAGCCTGTATACAACTCTTACGATCCCATCTACCTCCCAGCGGATCATCAGTGTTGGTGCATATGACCATAGGAATAAAAGCTATGCGCCGTTTTCCGGCAGGGGTTATACGGTGAATGATATCGTGAAACCGGATTTGGCTGCGCCGGGAGTTGACCTGATCGTTCCGTCTGTGTATCAGCAGGGATATGACACTGTCAGCGGAACTTCGTTTGCTGCGCCATTTGTGACCGGAAGTGCGGCGCTTCTCATGGAATGGGGGATCATCCGTGGAAATGATCCGTATCTCTACGGGGAGAAAGTGAAATCCTCATAAGCGGAGCGCAGAAACTGACCGGTTTCCGAAACTATCCGAATCCGGAAATCGGCTATGGAACTTTATGC
>CANRMC010000097.1 GCA_947631605.1 uncultured Lachnospiraceae bacterium | reverse complement strand
TTGTCAGATTCCTTTTCAATGTTCGATTAGATGGTCATATTTACAACTTTTAAGCATTCGTTTCGCAATCGCCTATCAGATATTTTTTAATTTCATCTGAAAATTTTTCTGCCCGTTTAATCTGCTCATCCCCTCTTTTAAGCTGCACTCCATAGCATAATACCGTCCTTCTTCACATTTTTATAAAATGGGAGCACTGTTTCCCATTCTTTGAAATTATTGTAATCTATCAGCAATACAGAAAGAACTTTGTTGTATTCTAATTCCAATTCAACTGTAAAATCTATCATTTTTTCATGCATTTCTTTCGTATAGGTCCCAACTATCAACGCAATATCAATATCTGATTCCTCAGAATAAGTACCTTTCGCTACAGAGCCATATAAAATAATTTGATTAAGCACATCACCAAATATATTCTGAAATTCCGGTATCAGCTTATCAAACAGTTCCTTCAACCCTTCCATATAAACTCCTTCTTTCAACCATTGATACTATAATTCTATCCTGAATACGACCTACTGTTTATCGTAAATAATCCGCAGGCCATGCAGGGTAAGTTCCGGATCATAAACATCGATATACGCTGTGGATTCCGAGATCAGCTTCCCAAGTCCGCCGGTCGCAACAACCTTAATATCAGAAAGTCCGGATTCTTCCTTCATCTTCTTTATTATATACTCCGTCTGTCCGATATATCCGAAATAAATACCTGCCTGCATACTGGATACGGTATCTCTGCCCAGAATCGTCTCCGCTTTCTTGATCTCAATTTCCGGGAGCTTCGCAGTGCCTGTCCAAAGAGCATTTGCAGAAAGGCGGATTCCCGGTGATGTAACACCGGCATAAAAAGTTCCGTCCTTTAGAACCAGATCATGGGTGGTTGCCGTTCCGAAATCGATCACAATAACCGGCCCTCCATAAATCTCATAGGCAGCTACGGCGTCCACCAGACGGTCAGCGCCCAGTTCCCTCGGATTTGGAATGGAAATGTTGATTCCGGTCTTTATCCCCGGAGCAACAATGATCGGTGTGATATTAAAATACTTAATGATCCCGCTTGTCAGGGAATGCATGATATTCGGCACAACGGAAGCGATGATCACATCATGGATATCTTTGGGATTCATATTCTGGAGGCTTAACCATTCTCCAAGAAATACTCCGTATTCATCCGACGTCCGATCCGTCTTGGTAGTCATTCTGAACTGACGGAGCAGGTTTGTCCCGTCAAAAAGTCCGATCGTAATATTCGTATTTCCAACATCGATTGCAAATAACATAGTTTCTCCTTATTCTTCTTCCAAAAAGAACACCTGATAATACTGTTCCAGTTCTTCAAAAAGCGCTTTCTTTTCTTCCTGCATCTGCTTTACCTTTAATACGCTTCCGACTTCATCATAGAGAATATCTTCCTCATAGGCTTCCGTCCGGATTTCCAGATTTCCGTCTTCATTGAAAACCAATAGGATAATACCGCCCACATCTTCGGTAAAGAGAACACACATAATGTTCAGTTCTTCTTTCACCTTGGCGGGAAGTCCCTGAAAATCCGGATTCAGATAATATTTCTGCGCATAATGGGAAGCGCTGCACAAAACCACTTCATCCTGATACATATGCTCTTCTTATCCTTTCCCGAAAGCATCAGCATGCAGCGATGACGTCCGCCATATCATACATGCCCGGTTTCTTACCGGCAAGATACTTTGCAGCTTCTACGGCTCCCTTTGCAAATACGGACTTGGAGTATGCCGTATGCTTGATTTCGATCACTTCGTCAATGCCTGCGAAAATAACTTCGTGCTCCCCAACGATCGTACCTGCTCTGACGGCTGAAATTCCAAGTTCCTTTTTCTCCCGTTTTTTCCGTACCTGCGAACGGTCGAATACATACTCATATTCCTGATTTCTGGCTTCATTAATGGAATCCGCCAGTGCAAGCGCCGTTCCCGACGGAGCGTCTACTTTCTGATTATGATGCTTCTCAACAATTTCCACGTCATAGCCTGCCGGACAGAAAACATTTGCGGCGTCCTTCAAAAGACGCATGATCGTATTGATCCCAAGGCTCATATTCGCTGATTTCAGGATCGCAACTTCCTTTGAAGCCTCCCTGACCGCATCCAGTTGTTCTGCTGAAAGTCCGGTGGTACATAATACTACCGGAAGCATACGTGCCTTTGCATACTGGAGCAGACCGTCTACTGCTGCCGCTGCCGCGAAGTCAACGATCACATCAGCGTCTACATTGCATTTTGTAATATCCGTAAATACCGGATAATCATTTTCCCGGTTATCCATAATATCAATCCCTGCAACAATCTCCGCATTCGGATCGTCTTTTACGATTCCCGTAATGACCTGCCCCATCCGTCCGTTGCAGCCATGCATAATAATTCTTGTCATGATGATTCTCCTATGTTTATCCAAATAACATCCATACTATCTGTTTCTTAGAACTCGATACCGTAATCTTTCATCGCCTTTTCAAGCCGGGCAACATTCTGCGGTTCCATTTCCGTAAGCGGCATCCGGAGTTTTCCATTGGTAAGTCCCATCAGTTCGGTTGCCTTCTTTACAGGTATCGGATTCACTTCACAGAAGAGCGCAGCACAAAGATCGATCGCTTTTAACTGCAGACGCAGAGCCTCCTCTGTGTCGCCTTCCATATATTTTGCGACAACATTGTGCGTATCCCGCGGGATAATATTGGAAGTAACGGAAATAACACCCTTTCCTCCAAGAGAAAGAAGCGGAATGATCTGGTCGTCATTTCCGGAATACAGATCAATGCAGCCGTCGGCAAGGCTCATCAGCTTTGCTACCTGGGAAATATTGCCGGACGCCTCTTTGATCCCGACGATGTTCGGTACATTTTTTGCAAGATATACGGCTGTCTCCGGCTGAATATTAGTTCCGGTCCGGCCCGGTACGTTATACAGAATGATCGGAAGCTTTACGGCTTCTGCGATCGTTGTGAAATGCCTGATCAATCCGTTCTGCGTAGCCTTATTATAATACGGTGTCACAAGCAGAAGACCGTCCGCACCATATTTCTCTGCTTCTTTGGAAAGATAAACCGCTGTCTCCGTACAGTTGGAACCTGTTCCGGCAACAACCGGCACTCTGCCTGCTACATGTTCGCAGCATACACGGATACATTCCAGATGCTCCTCATGCGTAAGCGTCGAGGCTTCTCCTGTCGTTCCGCATATAATAATACAGTCTGTTCCGTTCTCAATCTGATAATCGATCAGCTTCCGAAGCTGATCATAGTCCACCTCCAGATTATCCTTAAAAGGTGTAACAAGTGCAACCCCTGCTCCTGTAAAAATAGCCATAATAATTCCCTCCTGAATCATTCAACCTTTCTGCATATCATTGTATGCAGCACACTTTGCAACGAAAAAACGGGTTGACAAAGTGCCAACCCGAAATAAAAACATATTTCCAAGTAGCGCTCCATCATCAGATGACAGTCGTACAGCTATTCACTGTAAAACCAGAAAGCAGGTATCTTGGACTATTGCTTCCTTCGGCAGTTCACCCTTTCACTTATCTTCCTCTGCTCCAAGTCATCCGATAAGCTACTTTTGATCACTGCGCCTCTACCCATATATGCATTTAGTATATCATCAATATATATGTATGTCAACTATTCCAGACATTCCATTTTACTAACGGAAACCTCGTAAGCCACCTTGTTTACGATTTCGTCCTGACCTACTTTTTTCTGGTATTCCCGGCTCTGGATCCTTCCCCAGACGGCGATATGCTCGCCCACTGCAAATTTTCCGGCAAATCTCGCATTTCTGCCCCAGCAGATACATGGAATATAATCCGATTTTCCATAGGCGCGGTTGACGGCCAGAAGAATATCCGCAATTTCCCTTCCCAGCGGCGTCATTCTGTAGACCGGCTCTTTACAGATATAACCGTCAAGATAGATCTGATTCGGTTTATTCTCTCGTTCCTCCTCTTCCGTCAGCAGTGCGATCTCCCTTACAAATACGGATAAGATCAGCCGGTTCTTATTGTCCTCATGTTTGTTATAAGAACGGAACTGCCCTTTCGCGATCACTTTTTCTCCAATGTGGGAATTTTCCACATCAAAGAGTCTGTCGGATACCATAAGCGGTATCACATCATGTGCATCTGACAGGCGGCTTACCACCAGATCAACCATGTAAAATCCCTCCCCGAATATTTCATGGCTGAACTGAAAGTCAGATACGATTTCTCCTGCTACGATTACCTGATTGTTGTTTAAGATTTTTTCTGTCATATTGTTCTCCTCCCCGATTGTACCATTCGTATCAGCATTCTTTTGTCGGCTGATAACGGTGCACAAAGACTGTGCACTTCTGCTGTTTTATTTACATATAAAACTTATTCCCGAAATCTCAAAAATATGACATCTAATATTGTCGGTTTTCATCGAGTTTCGATGAATATACAGAAAACGGTCGTTCTTTATACATTTGTATAATTCTGATTATGTCAAGAAGTCGAACAATCTTCAAGTTGATGCATTTAATATTTTCTCTGACGCAGTACCTCATAGGAAATAACTGCCGCAGAAACAGCGGCGTTCAGGGATTCCACCTTTCCCATCATCGGAATACGGAGGAGTTCGTCCGCCATTTCCGAGATTTCAGCAGAAAGTCCATTCCCTTCATTTCCAATAAGAAATGCCGCCGGTACCGTCAGATTTTTTTCATAGACGGAGCTGCCCGAAAGATGCGCGCCGAAAATACGGATTCCTTTTTCTTTTAAAAAGCTGATATCCTCCCGCAGATTCCCGCTGTTTATGATCGGAACCCGAAACAAAGAACCCATGGTAGAGCGGACCACCTTGGGATTATAAATATCCGCCGAGTCGCTGCTTATTACGATACCGGTAACGCCGGCTCCCTCCGCCGTCCGGATAATGGTGCCCATATTTCCCGGATCCTGCAAATGCTCCAGGATCAAAAGGAAAGGCGCTCCCTTACAAGTAAGGACGGACGCTATATCCCATTCCAGAGTTTTTACCAGTGCCAATATTCCCTGCGGATGCTCGGTATCCGAAAGACCGGAAAAAACCTGTTCCGTAACCGGATAGGCGAGCCCTGCTTCCTGATACTTTCTGAACGCTGCATTTTCTTTCAGATACTTTTCCTCCGCCTCTTTCGTATAAAAAATACCGCATAGAAGTTCCTCCGGTATTTCCCGGAACATCCGGATCCCTTCCACAACGAAAAGTCCTTCTTCCCTGCGGTATTTTCCGCTTTTCAGCAGTTTCCGGATATATTTTATTTTCTCATTCGATGCTGTTCGGATCACATTCATATTCTTATCTTCTTATCACTCCTGAAAGTTCATACAGGAACGGATCGATCTCCTTTACCATATTCAGAGCCTCGTTCAGGTCCACCGCACGAATCACATTTTCCGAAATACCGATCACCTGATTCTTCTTTCCGGCGGTCAGCTGGTTGACAGCATACGCGCCCATGGCGGACGCCAGCATCCTGTCCTTTGCCGTCGGGCTTCCGCCCCGCTGCATATAGCCGATGATCGTTGCCCTTGTTCCGATTCCCGTAAGACGTTCCAACGCCTCCGCAATTTCATACGTATGACCGATTCCTTCTGCATTTACGATAATGTGGTGCGTCTTGCCTCTCTTCCGGTTCTCCATGATATGATCTGCCAGAAACCGTATCAGCGAATCCATATCTCCGTTATAACGTTCAGGGATCAGAATATCTTCCGCGCCGTTTGCGATCCCGCACCAAAGTGCGATGTGACCGGTTCCCCTGCCCATGACCTCCACAATGGAGCAGCGTTCATGGGAAGTTGATGTTTCCCGTATTTTATCAATCGCCTGCATTGCGGTATTCACTGCCGTATCAAAACCAATGGTATAATCTGTAGACGCCACATCATTATCAATCGTAACCGGAATGCACATAACCTTTATATCCAGTTCCGAAAGCCTTCTTGCCCCCTGAAAGGAGCCGTCCCCGCCGATCACAACCAGTGCGTCCAGTCCATGCTTCCGGCAGACCTCTGCGCCGCGTTTCTGTCCTTCAATGGTTTTAAATTCGTCACACCTTGCCGTATACAGAAATGTTCCGCCTGTGTGTATGATGTCCGCCACGTCTTTCCCGTTCAGATCGACAATATCCTCGTTCAGAAGACCGATAAATCCCTTCCGTATCCCCTTCACGCGGATTTCCTGCGCCATAGCGGTTCTTACCACGCTCCGTATCGCGGCATTCATGCCCGGCGCGTCACCGCCGCTGGTAAGAACTCCGATTGTTTTTACTTCATCTGCCATTTTTCTGTCCCTCTCTTTCGGTCAAGTTGCTTCTATCTTTTTTCCCGTACTATCACCCGGTCTACGCCCCATTCCAGTTTCAGTATATCTATCAGACCGTTGTCAGTACGTACCTTTGTCTTACATGAGATTCCCTGATGTTCTTCCTTTAACTGCACAAATACCGGCGAGCCGCCCGGATGTTCCTGCAGAACATGTTCCAGATTATTCTGGTTCTGGATATATTCCTTATAGTTCTGGAATAAGATCCATACCTCCTGCTTCTCATCCTTCATATTTTTTCTTGCTTCATCGAGCATAAGGATCCGGGAGGCGAGAAGTTTTCCCTCCTCTTCTGTAACGGATGCTTTTCCCGATACCAGGATCCTGTTATTTGTAAATAAGATATTCCGGTATTCCTCATATACCTTTGGAAATACTACAATTTCTACTGTACCATACAGATCTTCCAGAGTAAGGAATGCCATATTCGCTCCGTTTTTCGTACTTTTTATCGTAACCGCTTCTATGGTTCCTCCAATGGTATAATGATTCTGGTCATAAACCTTCGTTTTTCCGGTTTCCTCATCCGGTATGAAATCCAGCGAGCTGACATCTGCATAACGCTCCAGCACGTCGGTATAATCATCCAGCGGATGTCCGCTGACATAGATTCCCAGAACCTCTTTCTCATTTGTCAGGATCTCATCTTTGCTGTATTCCTCCGTTTCCGGATAATCAACGGTATATTCACTCTGTTCCTCCGGCGCCAGAAAATCCATGAGAGACATCTGCCCGGTCATCCGGCTCTTTTTCTCTCGATCTGCTTCCTCTATGAGTTTCGGATAGACCATGATCATCTGCCGCCGTTTTAATCCGAAGCTGTCAAATGCACCCGCGTAGATCATATTTTCAATCGTCCGTTTATTCGCTTCTTTACCGGACATCCGGTTCACAAAATCCCGGAGATCCTCAAATGTTCCGTTTTTCTCCCGTTCCGTAAGGATCGCGTCAACTACACTGTCACCAATCGACTTAATAGCGGACATACCATAACGGATTGCATTGCCGGATACGGAAAAGTCCCCGTAGCCGCTGTTTACATCCGGCGGAAGCATGGCAATTCCCATCTGCCGGCAGGTCTGAATATAAGAAGATACCTTTCTGCTGTTATCCTTGACAGAGGTCATCAAAGCTGCCATAAAATCCAGCGGATAATGATATTTCAGATAGGCGGTCTGATAAGCGACTACCGCATACGCCGCCGCATGGGACTTGTTAAAGGCATACCTTGCAAAATCGGTCATTTCATCAAATATCTTATTTGCCGTTTTCTCGTCGATCCCATTCTTCACGCACCCCGGAACTCCCAATTCTTCATTTCCATAAACGAAGTACTCCCGTTCCTTTCGCATGACTTCTGCTTTTTTCTTTGACATGGCACGCCGTACCAGATCGGAACGCCCCATGGTATAACCGGCAAGTTCCATAACGATCTGCATGACCTGTTCCTGATAAACAATACAGCCGTAGGTAGGCGCAAGGATCTTCTCCAACGCCGGATGGTCGTAGGTAACCGCGTCTGCATTTTCTTTTCCCTTGATATAAAGCGGAATAAAGTCCATTGGTCCCGGACGATACAGGGAAATGCCCGCTATAATATCCTCCAGATTCTGAGGTTTCAGTTCCTTCATGAAGTTCTTCATGCCCGCGCTTTCCAACTGGAACACGCCCTCGCATTTTCCGGCGGAGATCATCTCATAGACTCCGGCGTCCTCCATATCAATTTTATTAATATCCAGATCAAGTCCGGTCCGCCGCCTGACATTTTGAAC
>CANRMC010000096.1 GCA_947631605.1 uncultured Lachnospiraceae bacterium | reverse complement strand
GTTTCACGCCTGCTTCGTGACAAAGAAAAATATCTCTGGCGCAGATAACATCCTCGACTGCATTGGAAATTCCTTCCACATGGTACCTTTCAGACGCAATCCCCTGATTCAGCACGCCTTTTCCGACCAGCTTCTTATCCTCGCAGTGGGACATAACCACGCCCCCTGCTTTTCCGATTTCCCGCAGGATATCCCGAAAAAGGCAGATATCCATCACACTTTTTCCGTCCTCGGAAAACGCAATGGCACCGGCGTCTAACATGGCTTTTACATCTACCGATTCCCCGCCTGTCTGCCCCTTTGTCATGGCAGAAACCTGTTCTACACGGATAACAGACTTTTCTCTCGCCGTATCCTGCACGTATTTTAAAATCTCCGGTTCATCGACTACCGGCTTTGTATTCGGCATCGCACATACCGTAGTGACACCCCCGGCGGCGGCAGCCTTTGCTCCGGTTCCGATATCTTCCTTATAAGTAAGTCCCGGATCCCGGAAATGCACATGCAGATCAATAAATCCGGGCATAACATAACAGCCGGCTGCATCGATTACTTCTTCATCGCATAACTGTTTTGTCTCATCTGATCCACCGACCGTCATAATCCTGTCAATCCGGTTCCCCTGCACATAAACGGTTCCCATTTCGCAGACACCGTTAGAAGGATCTACGATATAACCATTCTTTATTACCATGTTGTTCTCCTTTATCCTGATTTCTGCCTTCTGTATGCTCACAATATTTTATCATAAAACACAGGGCAGATTCAAGATAATCACTCTGAATTCATTCTTTCAAACAAGGATTTTTTCCAGTTTGAGCCGATTTTTATATATTTATCTTTTTCTTTTACTTTCAGAATTCCCGTTCGAAAATCAACATATTCTATATGTACTGTATTTACGGTTTCAAATCTGCTGCACTGCACAAAACAGCCTGTCCTTGATCTTCGTATCATATCATCCACAACGCTCTTATGTACTTTATATGAGCTGTCCCGCGTCACAACCAGCGCATAACGGCTGTGATATTCAATATAATATATTTCTTCTTCCTTCAATGCATAAAAAACGCCCTCGGAGCGGATAAATACAGTACGGTCTTTTTCTCCTTCCCTGCTCTTTTGTTCCGGCTTCCTGATCAGTTCTGCGATCAGTTTTTCCGCCGTACGGATATCAAAAGGCTTTTCCAGATAACTGTAGCAATGCAAGTGACTGTACGCATAAAGTTTTTCATCAATCAAAGCAGTCACCATGATCATATCCGTAAATTTGTATTGCGGCAGCCTGCGGACTGTGTTCGCAAATTCCAATCCGGAAACATCCCCTGTTTTTTTGTGGTTCAGGATAATATCAATAAGAAATAATGTGATATCAGATTCAAGAGCCAGACGATAAGCATCGGCAGTATTGGAAACAATACTGACTTTTGCCTGCCCATCAATTCCTAAGATGATTGTTTTTAAAACTTCCGCAGCCTGCAAATTATCTTCCAGGATCAAAGCATTTGTCATATATCTGTATCAGCAGGATCCAATCCTCCAAATACGGTGGATATATTCTCTGCCCCTCCAAAGTATTCTGTCAGTTTCAACAAATAGCTCAGTTTTTTTGCATCGCTGGTACAGGAAATCTCCTGCCACAAAGCATCCGTATCCGTTTCTTTTCCCAATAGGATATAATCGCAGGACACCTCGTACAACCTATGAAGCGCCAATACATCCTCTGTGGAAAAACTGCTTACGGCATATTCCTTTTTCCGGTATGCCGATACAGAAATACTCAGGTTTTCTGCCAGAAATTCCTGCGTATAATTGTTTTCTTTCCGTAATGTTCTGATACGGTCTGCTATTTTGGATTTGTTCAGATTATTTTGATTCATATCGTTCCATTTCATCCTTTGTAATGCAAACATATTTCCAAAACCGGAAATCACTCTACTAATTTTATAGTAGCAAAGCACTATTTTCTGTCCAGATACTTTTTTGGACATAATATGACAATTTTTTTGTCACTTCCTCTAGAGGAACTTAACGAATATCCTTTTATTAACAATCATAAATCTGCATTTATTTGTAATACTATCCTTAATCATACAACGAGGAGGATTTGAAATGGAACCGGCTGTAGCAAATAACGCTTCCGATAAAACTTTATATCTGGGTCTGGATCAGAGTAAGCTCGTAAAAAAACGTACCGTTAAGATCAAGGACATTGCGGTTCTCTTCTGTTCGGATCCGGAAATCCTGCACGACGCCGGAGAAATTGAAGTGTTTACGTTTCCGGATCAGGAAAATGCATCGCAGGTCGTAACGGCCATGAAGCTGATCGAATCGATTTCCCTCGTTTTCAAAAATATCAGCATTCAGACGATCGGCGAGGCGGAAACGATCTTATATTATAAGCAGATCAAAAAGGCAAAAAGGTTCACGGATAAAATGCGCGCCGCCTTTCTGATCATGGTTGCCTTTTTCGGGGCGGCTTATTCGATCATGTCCTACAATACCGATGTAGGCGCCGGAGAACTTTTGAGCAAACTGCACGAGCTATATACCGGTCAAGTGCCGGAAGGACCAAGTATCGGTATGCTTGCATATTCCATCGGACTTCTGATCGGTATCGTCATATTCTTCAATCACGGTATCACAAACAAACTGTCCGACGATCCGACGCCGCTTCAGGTTCAGATGCGTTTGTATGAAGAAAACGTAAATAAAACTCTGGTTCTGGACAGCGAACGGAACAACAAAACGATAGACGCGAAATAAAGGAGCAAGCATATGTTTCACTATGTCAGTTATTGTATCTATATCCTGCTGTGTGTCTGCGCCGGAAGTATCATTGCCTCCAGCTTTGTTGCCTTCATTACGCTTCTAGGCGTCTTTCCGGCACTTGCAGAAAAATTCAAACTGATCCGGGATTATTATTACATTGAAGTATTTATCCTGCTGGGTGCAGTCATCGGCAATCTTATCCAGCTCTATGAACTTCCGCTTCCTCTCGGAACGATCGGACTTCTTGTAACGACCTTGTTCGGCGGGATCTTTGTAGGCTGCCTTGCCGGAGCGCTGGCGGAGGTTCTGAATGTATTTCCCATTATTTCCAGACGTTTTAAGATCCGGAACTATATCCCTTATATTATCGTTGCCGTAGGATTCGGCAAACTCTTCGGAACCCTCGTTCAGTTCTTTGTATTTGAAATGACGAAGTAATGCCATGATACATTTCTTTTTTGAAGGGAGGTTTTTCTTATGGATAAAAAAATGTCAAACGAAAGCTACAACGAATACGTTACCAATGTCACGCCAAAACATAATCTCACCATGAACTGCTTACATGCATTTATTACCGGAGGGATCATCTGTACCATCGGAGAGGCGATCACACAGCTTATGATACAGGTTTTTTCCTTCTCCAAGGACGATGCGGCAAGCTATACTTCCATGTTCCTTGTTTTATTGTCCGTTATCCTGACCGGCTTTAACCTTTACAAAAAAATTGCAAAATGGGGAGGTGCCGGCGCTCTGGTTCCAATTACCGGATTTGCAAATTCTGTCGCCGCACCCACCATTGAATACCAGAAAGAGGGAGAAGTATTCGGTAAAGGCGTAAAAGTTTTTACGATAGCGGGACCGGTTATATTATTCGGAATCTTTACAAGCTGGATCGTCGGACTGATTTATTACATTTTGACTCTGACAGGCATTTTTTAAGGAAGAGGTGGAAGAAACATGAATGAATCAATAGGAAAACAGAGTATCCGTTTCGGTACGCCGCCGGTCATTTCCGGCGCTTCATCTACAGTCGGTCCAAAAGAAAGCGACGGACCGCTCTCCGCTTATTTTGATGAAAAAGTAGAAGACGCAACCTTTGGACAGGATTCATGGGAAAAAGGAGAAAGCGAGATGGTCCGGCGAACCGTACTTCACGCCATTCAAAAAGCAAACCGGAAACAAAACGACGTAAAATATATCTATGGCGGAGACTTAAACGGACAGTTGATCGGTACCACGTTCGGTATTAAAGATTTAAATATTCCTGTCTTCGGTCTGTATGGTGCCTGCTCCACCTGTGGGGAAGCGCTGTCACTGGCTGCCATGACCGTCGCCGCCGGCTATGCAGAGCATGTGATTGCCGTAGCAAGCAGTCATTATGGTTCCGCTGAAAAACAGTTCCGCTTTCCTTTGGAATACGGGAACCAGCGTCCGCTCTCCGCAACATGGACGGTTACAGGCTGCGGCGCGTTCCTCATCTCGAACCCAACGCCGGAAAATAGCAATAAGCCTCATATTTCAGCGGTTACAACAGGGAAAATCGTGGACTACGGGATCAAAGACAGTTTTAATATGGGAGCTTCAATGGCTCCTGCCGCGGCAGACGCCATTTTTCAGAACTTCGCAGACTTGGACGTCCGTCCCGAATATTACGATAAGATCATCACCGGCGACCTTGGAAAGATCGGGCAGGAAATCCTGATCAAACTTCTGTATCAACAGGGATATGATATTTCTTCCCAGCATACAGACTGCGGTCTGATGATCTATGACAACGAAGCGCAGGACACGCATAGCGGCGGTTCTGGATGCGGCTGCTCGGCTGCGACGCTTGCCGGATATATTCTAAAGCAGGTTGAGGACGGAATCTGGAAACGGGTGCTTTTTGTCCCTACCGGCGCTCTTTTATCAACGGTCAGTTTCAATGAAGGTCAGACAATACCAGGCATTGCCCACTGCGTTGTGATCGAAAATGGAGAATTATAAGAGAAAGGAGATGTTTCTATGAATTATGTAATTGCATTTCTCATCGGCGGTCTGATTTGTGTACTCTCACAGATCCTAATGGATACTACAAAACTTTTACCGGGCCGGGTCATGGTAATTCTCGTATGCACCGGAGTTATCTTAGGGGCGCTTGGTCTTTATGAACCATTTCTGGAATTTGCCGGCGGCGGAGCCTCCGTTCCTCTCACCGGATTCGGATACAATCTGTGGAAGGGAATCAAGGAAAGCATAACAGAGGACGGCTTCATCGGATTATTCCGGGGCGGATTTAAGATGGCTGCCGTTGGCACATCCGCCGCATTGATTTTTTCTTATCTCGCTTCTCTTATCTTCCAGCCGAAAATGACAAAATAACAGGTGGAAAGCAAGCGCTGCTTTTATATAGATTCAGGGGGTTCGCAGAATGTTCTGCAAACCCCCGTTATTTTTTTCTTATCTTACTGAGGCGGCGCCTCGGTTGCAGGAGGCGCTTCCGTTGCCGGAGCTTCGGTTGTAGGCGGCGCTTCCGTCGCAGGCGGTGCTGAACTGCCTGTGAATACAGCCTGAATGGAATGATTTCCTGTCACATCTGTGAAGGTATAGGTTGATAATGCTCCCTGGCTTACGCCGTCTACGATTACATCCGTAAGCGTGCAGCCGCTGTTCGGCGTCATATAGAACGTAACGGTCGAATGTGCCGGAGCCGTTACCGACTGCGATATGGTTCCGCCTCCGCTTGCACTGGAGCTTATCGTATATTCCTCAACAGCTTCCGGATGCAGATGACAAACGGAAGTGAAAATCGAATCCGTATATTCAAAATCAGCATCCAATAGTATCTTCTTATCGTTTTCATCATAGCTTACAACAAATTCCTGGGTATTCGGACAGGTATTCGTTGCGATCTCATGAGAATCCATACAGATTACTACACGTTCATGACCTTTGCACCGTTCGGAAGGTCCTGTGCCTGCCGCGCAATAATCCGTAAATGTCGGGCAGCCTGCCCCCGGAAGATTGCCGGTAATCTGGCAAAGCGTAATCGAGGAAATACCTTCCGGTCTTTCCCAATCCAGACTTGTATCCTGTCCTTCCATCACAGCGATCTGATCCATGATATCACGCCACATCTTCTTGTGTGCGGTTGTGGAACCGAGATCCACATTCAAATCATATCCCAGCCAGATAGACGCTGTATAGTAAGGCGTCATACCGCAGAACCACAGGTCGTAGTTATTTGAAGTTGTACCGGTTTTTCCGGCACATTTAACACCGCAGGTCATCCGGGCTGCCGTACCGGTTCCGGACGTAACAACATCTTTCATTCCCTGAATTAAAAGCCATGCGGTAGTCGGCTTGATTACTTCATGCTGATTCTTTGTCGGATCCGTATTATCAATCACAAGGTTTCCGTCATGGTCAAAAACTTTGGAATAATAAACCGGTTTTGTATAAATACCGCCATTTGCAATACTTGCATAAGCAGCAGTGATTTCCAGATTTGTTACGCCGTCTGTCAGACCGCCCAGCGCCGTAGACTGGGTAATATCAGAATATACGCTTCCGTCCGATCCGATTCGCTGGTCGACAATCGAAGTAAACCCAAGTTTGATCAGATACTCATAGGAAACTTCCGGTGTAACGGCGGTTATCGTCTTGACGGCGATAATATTCATGGAATTGGCGATGGCCTGCCGCAGCGACGCATAGCCTCTATAGCCGGAATACCAGTTACGGACCGGAATTCCGTTTGCGAAACTGTATGGAGCGTCCTCAAACGGTGACGCCAGAGAACCGCCGGTATCTATATAAGGCAGAAATGCTGCAAGTACTTTGAATGTGGAACCCGGCTGCCGCTTTGCGTCGGTAGCACGATTATATTCCAGATCGTTTGTCTTCTCACCACGTCCGCCGACGATTGCTTTGATATATCCGGTCTTCTGATCCATGACTACAAAGGAAGCCTGTGGCTGAATACGAACCTGAAACTCTTCCGTTTCAAAGGAATAACCGGTTTTGTCCAGCATTGCGTCTTTAAAGGTATCCGCCGCCGCTCTTGCGGCTTCTTCACTCTTATAAATATTATTGTACTTTGGATTTCCGGTTTCCCCTCTATAATAAGTAAGAAGATTGTTGGTATCATATCCTGTCCGCTGACCGTTTTCATCCACCAGAGAAAGTTTATAGGATAAAGCAACGGAAGTCGAAGACGGATAATAATCCGGATTATTTATTACGGAATCACAGATTTCCTGAATCTTATTATCCTGTACGGAATATACGCTGTACCCGCCGGTATAGATTTCCATATAGGCCTCCGACTTCGTCATGCCGTACATTTCCATAAAGTCTTCCGCAAGCGCCACCATCAGAGCGTCTGTATAATACGTATTACAGGTGGCGTTCTCATCCCGCACATCTTTCACTTCTTTGATCCGGTCATAAACATTGTCTGCGACAGCGGCATCATACTGATTCTTGGTGATATATTCTTCTTCCAGCATATGTTCCAGCACATCCATACGGCGCTCGGCATTCTGCTCTGGATGAAGAACGGGATCAAACTTATATGGATTCTGTGTGATACCTGCGATGACTGCACATTCCGAAACCGTCAGTTCCCCAACCGTTTTATCGAAATAACGCTCCGCAGCGGCTTCCACGCCGTTTACGCCCTGTCCGAGATAAATGGTATTCAGATAGTATTCCATGATCTCTTCTTTGGAATAAATCTTTTCCAATTCAATGGCAAGGTATTGTTCCTGAATTTTTCTCTCTAAGCTTTCCATGAAAGAATCTTCATTCATATAGTCTACAAATACCTGATTCTTTATGAGCTGCTGAGTGATCGTACTGGCGCCCTGATTAAAGTGTCCGCCATTCTGCATACCATTGATAAACACACGAAAAAGACCCTGAATATCGATGCCGTTATGCGTCCAGAAACGTCTGTCCTCAATTGCGACATAAGCGTTCACCATATTTTCAGGTATTTCATCATAATAAACATATATACGGTTGGAATTGATTGTCGACAGCGTGTCCACTTCCTGTCCTGCCTGATTGTAGATCGTTGTTTTGAAGCCTTTCGGCTGGATATTGATCTTGCTGATATCCGGCGCATTATCAAGAATTCCCTTCATCATACCAAGACCGGCTCCCGCCAGCGCAACGATGATCATAACAACGGAAGCGATCAAAACCTTGAAGATACTGATTAAGATCTTCCGCTGGTTTCTTCCCGCCTTCGAAACCAATTTCTGCTGTTTTTTCTTTGCTCCCTGTTTACTGTAGCTCATAGAGCCCCTCCTAAACATTTAAATTCGGCGCATTTATTATACCAAATCCTGCATATAAAAACAAGATTTATGCGAAATTACACAAAATCTTAATTGTAGAGTTACAATTGATGTGACACTTACCACTATACAAAGACGGCTGAGTCCTATAAAATGTTAATCACCACAAA
>CANRMC010000095.1 GCA_947631605.1 uncultured Lachnospiraceae bacterium | reverse complement strand
GGGAATGTAAGTACCATATTGTATTTGCACCAAAGTACAGAAGGAAAGTTATATATAATCAAATTCGTGCAGACATTGGGCACATATTGAGTGAATTATGCAAGAGAAAAAGCATCGAGATTATAGAGGCAGAATCATGCACAGATCATATCCATATGTTTGTAAGAATACCCCTGAAATTCAGTGTGTCAGAAATCATGAGATATTTGAAAGGGAAAAGTTCGCTTATGATATTTGAAAGGCATGCAAATCTGAAGTACATATATATGGAACTTCAGATCCTATTTAGAGGCAGGCAGGGAACAGCGGCTTATAACCGCAGAACAAACCACCGGCTTAGCCGGTGGCTATGATTTTCTTTTCTTAGTAGTAAATCCTGCTACCATCTATTGCATTAATCATCAGTAGGCAAGTTCTTGAATACTCCGGACTTATATCGTCTACACTGTAAAAGCCCCATGCTGGAACCAGCATCACACTCCCATCTTCTCCAATTGCCTCCGTCAGACCCAGTTCAATTTCTTGTATAGTCAGCGTAAACTCATCGTTCACATTTAGATAGCTTTCCCTGAAATATTCTTCTGCTCTATCCAAAATAGATTCAAAAGGAAGAAGAACTGCTTCAGAGGTAATAATCTCATTTATCTTCTCTGGAGCTTGATAAGTCATTTTTACAACGCCATCATTATTAATATACATAGATATCCATTCGTGACAGGCTTCCTGTTCAATTTCTTCTGCTTCATCACGAAACCCTATCTCATTTAAAAGGAAATACTCTGTGGAATATAATATATCCGCTCCATTTATACTTCTGCCAAATGCAATATAATATGCATTCGGCATATTGACATCTACATTTTCCTCATTTTCTTTATTCTGCGTTGCATATAAAACTCGAACTGGTTCAAACCCTTCAATCCCAAGTTTTTTCAAAAAATCAGTTGCCAGTATGACAGCTTCATCTTTTGAATATTTACAAATATTCTGCCTTTCATTCCCTACATCCATGCCTGTATAAAAGTCCTGTACATCCGGAGCAGTAAAAATCATCCGTGTATAATCTTCATATTGGTAAAAGGATAATTCATATTCCTTTTTCCCATCTATACTACCTTGTAGATTACATGTTCCGGTCTCATACTCAATCATTTTAAACATTGGGCGTCCGGTCAGCGGATCATTCTGATCTAACATTTTTTCATACTTAGTTGTTTCATACACATATTCTGTTTCTCCTTCTAAGCTTCCAGAATCAAAAATCCTATCCGAAAATGTCTGTATATCCTCCTTTGAAAACGGGGCAGGAGAAAGAGTAACAACTGGTAATATTTCTGTCTTCTTTATAATCTCCGCATTGATTTCTACATAAGATGTACCATTATCTGACATAAATATCTCACTTATATCAGAATTCTTATTTTCTTCCCGTTCTTTTTTCTCCGTAGCGTCATAGTTTACATAATCCACTTCTCTTTTTTGACAATAACTGAAGAAACCAATCATCAAAAGACAAAAAAAAGTAGCAATCAATTTATTTCTACGCATATACATCTCTCCTTATGATTCTTTCATTAAATTCAAATCACATATATGGTAATTTTCTTTTAAATATTTAGATATATTTTCACCCTTAATACAGAAAAGGTTATTAGAAACACTACCAGTCTCATCTAAAGACATAATTGAATTGTCATAGCATATCACACTTGCATTTTCAGAATATCCAACAATAGAATAGGAATTTATATCTACTGAAGAATTGCTCTCATACATAATTTTTGTATTAAAATCAAATATGTATCTTTTTCTTTCATTCTTATCATTTTCAGCAACAGCTATTAATAAATTATTATATGTTTGAATATTACCTTGACCTATTTCCCTTAAAACACAAACCATTTTACCATCATGCTGAATTATCATGTTCTGATTTTGATTTATATTAGGTATAATTCCAAAGTATGGTTCACCATCATACACCCAAGCATAATTAAGAAAATCACCTGCTTCTATTTTTATAGGATTAATCTCCAAAGAATTTGAGTTAATATCATAAACGCAAAATTCAAATCGCAAAGCATTATATAAATGATCAATATATTCCTTCCATTCTAAATCGACATTTTCATTATGAAAGTCATCCAAATTAATTTCAGAATTTTTATATTGAAAATAAAAATATATTTTGTCATTATTTTGCAAGCCATATGCAGGACACAAAGCTAACATATTTTCCCGATGTGCATTATCTGGCAAAAATGCGCATAGCGTTTTGAATTCTCCCTTTTTTAAATCTATTTCTCCCAAAGCGGCAGTCATATCTTCATGGCTTCCGTCCTGCCCCCATATCACATAAGTAAAATACATTTTTTCGTGAAGGAACTTAATTCCTTGTAACTGAAAATCGCCATTCTTTAATTCAAATATTTTTCTTTTATTTAATCCATTAGTATCCATTATATATATGGCACGATTATTTAAATCAGCATCTTCTGACGCTATAATAAATAATTTATCTGCATAATAATATATTTGACTAACAAAGCCTTCAAAATAGGCATCACATCTTTTTACATTATGATTACAATTCGGACGATTACATAAAACTTCAGTTTTATTACTATCATTATCATGATAAAAAATGTTCGTAAGATTACTTATGTCATAATATCCTTTTTCTACAGGTAAAAAAAGTTTATATTCATCATAAAGAGGTGTGAAATTATTAAAACTAATATTACCAAACACATTTTTTATGCAATCCTTATCAATATAATAATCTAGAGAAAATGTGTCATTTATTACATCACACCCATCATATACGAGTAAGGATTTTTTATTTTTCCCTTCCCAATAATCATTTAATAGCAATATCAAAGCAAATATAGAGATAATTGCCAATATACATAAAATTATTTTATTCTTTCTCATATTTCCTCTAATCCGAGGTTTTGTGATAAAATCACAAAACCTCTTGATAAATTAATTACTTATTTTATAAACCATATATACCTTACCATATGCACTTGTTGGTTCTACTGGTTGTTTGCAAATTGCTGTTTGTGTATTTCCACTCCAATTTGCTTGACCTGTACCTGAACAATTTGAAGCATGTTTAGCATATGTAACACTTCCAGGATATTGACAACTTACACCGGTATTTGTAAATACTGCTTTCGCACCACTTTCTGTCGTTGTTATATATAATCTTCCTAACGTTACATTGCTTGAATTCCTAACATAAACTGTAAACCCTGAACCAGTTGATTTATACCATTTTGTTTCCATAGAGGCTGTGCCTGCTTCAGATTTTATCTCTTTGCCATTAATAAAGCTTAAGATCATTGCTAGTGCCATAAATAAAATTAGAGTCTTTTTTTTGAACATAATACTTTCCTTTCTTTTTCAAATATATTCCGCGCGGTGATAAAAATACTTTTTTATCAATTGTGAGTATATAATATTGATCAGATATACTTCAATCCATAATACAGAAAACGGCGGTACAAAGCAAAAAACGGCGGTCGCATACGACCACCGTTTTTTTGCAAATCTTATTATTAGCCTACTTTTAAAATTACAGTATGGGTAAAAAAACCTTTTCCTGTACTTATAATATCTTCACCATGATATTTATTAATTACATACTGAATATTTAACAAACCAAAACCATGCGAATTCTTATCATCTTTCGTTGTCAATAACTTCCCATTTATCTTAATCTGCTCATCCACAATAGGATTTTTTGTAGATATTACAATCCGATCTTTTTCTTGAACAAACCGAACTTTAATAATCAGTCTGCTATTTTCATTGGATAAATGATATATCCTTTCACAGGCCTCAATTGCATTATCAAGAAGATTCGTAAGAAGGATAACAATATCCTCATCTTTAATATTTATTTGGTCTAAATGAGATAATTGAAAGACCATTCGAATTTTCTTCTTTTTTGCTTCTTTAAATTTCTGATTCATTATACTGTTAATAACAGCATGTCCTACATTTATATAGTTTCCTTCTTCTATAAGGTTCTGATTAAGAGTTCTGGCGTACTCTCTTGCCTCAAGATATGCTCCAGAAGATAGTAAGCCTTCAATACAACCAATTTGATTTTTAAAATCATGAATTTTTCTTCTTTCATTTATATTAAATTCATTCATAGAAGTATACAATGCAATCTGTCCCTTTGCGTGCTCTTCCGCAAGTCTGATATTTTGTTTTGTTTTTGACTTCTTCTGTTCTTGATTCACTATTCGATAAATCAAATACATGCCAATAAGAAGACCAAGTATGGTTATTATTATATATACTATATTTTCCGGTATTTTAAAGTCCAAACCGTTCAGTTTGTTTGTGTCTTCATAATTTTTAAAGAGATAGAAAAAAACATCATCTAAAAGCTGTATTAACGCAAAATTTGCCACGCACAAAAGCATGAGCCGGAATGTTTTCACTTCAGAAAAAATACTTTCTGTTATAAAAAGAAGAGGAATTAAAAGTACCGGCTTCCAAAATGTATGATTTAATTCAAGAATTGCTGTTACAGCTATTTCAATGTATTGAAGCAAGCTTGAAATAATGTATGTCCATTTCTTAGTCACTTCTCTCTCAATAAACATACGAAAAACAATCGTACAACAGACTGCTTCAATAGCAGGAAATAAAAACGCACTGATTATCTGCATCAGATTAACTCTCCTTGTAAATCATAGTATTGTTCTTTAATCTTTTTATATTTATCTCTTGGTATGGGAAGAATATCACCACTCTTCAAAGTAACTCTATAATTGCCTATTTCAGAAATACAGTTATAATTAACTAGATAGCTTTTATGAATCCGAATAAATGGAAAATTCATAAGAGTATTTTCAATACGATCCAGTCGGTCATACATAGTAAAAATCCTCCTGTTCCTTCCAGTCATATGAAAAAACAATTTATGTTTACAACTTTCGATATAGGCAATTCTATTAATTAAAATTTCTCGTTCCCCCTCAATAAAGGAAAATAATTTTTTTGAGTAATGAGTATTTATTTTTTTACAAAGCGATTCTATGCATTCTGGCATCATCTCTTCAAGCATATCTTTTATTATGAAACGATGCGCCTCCATTCTATACCCATCTAAAGCATAATTTATATAAGATGTGATAAACACTATTACAATGTTTTGATTATATTTCCTAATATTTTGTGCAACAATAAGACCATTTATATCCGGCATACTGATATCCAGAAAAATTGCATGATATGTTTCTATTTCTTTTGCACTGTCACAGAAATTCACACCAGATGAAAATGTATCAATACAAACATCTGTAACTCCACATCTCAATAAATTCTCCTCAATCACGTCTTGTATTCTTTTTCTATAATATTTTTCGTCATCACATACCGCTATTTTCATCATTCCATCTCACTTATTATCTGCATAGTGTACAATATGCCCCCAGCAAAAGTATAGTAATCAGCAAAAACTCAAAAAAACCGTCTACAAAATGAGAAATCAGCATACCAAGGGCGATAAAAAATAAGGCGAAGCCAAAAACCGCACGCATAACAAATCCTCACATATCCTGTTATTACAAGTATATGTGAGGACTGATTTTTTGAGACTAAAACTCTTCTTCTGTCAGGCTGTCGATTGCTTCTTTGGTTGCCTTTTCCTCTGCCTCCGCTTCCGCATCGCTTCCGCCTTTTTTCTTGATCAGGTCTGTCACTTTATCAACAACTTCCGGTATCATATCCAGAACTTTGCTTAACGTGTCGGATTCTTTTACTGGAACCATCTTTGCCTTGCCGTTCTTTATCACAAGGACTGCAGTCGGTGATAACTTGCCGCCCATACCGCCGCCGGCATTCTCACTTCCTTTTGCAGAGGACATCGCACCTGCCCCAACACCGAAATTTACATCAACCAGCGGTACCAGAATGGTGTCACCGATCTGGGAAGGCTCCCCGACTACAGTTTTGGTTGTTAAAAATGCGTCCATTCCTTTAAATAATGTTCCAACTGTCTGATTAAAATCTGTATTCCTGTTTCTTCCATTCGTTTCTGCCATGCTAATATCCTCCTAAATTTTCTTGGCTAATGCCAGTGTCCGTTTAAAGTTTCTGCTTAATACGATTCGAAGTGCCGGAAATGCGATTGCCGCCAATCGGAATTTTCCTTTCAGCCAAAGATCGCCTTCCACGACCTGATGATAAAAATCCGGTTCAATCTGAAGCCATCCGTCATACAACGGAAGGAAAATGCTGATGATCCCCACCGTTACTCCGGTATCCGCCGGATTTGAAAGTCCTAATGTAAGATTTCCCTTTGCTTTCTTAGGGAAGAAACATTTACCGATCTTCAGTAAAAGTTTCCTGGCTCTGTCAAGCGTCCATTTTGTAAAAGGCTTTTCAAAAAGCTGTACGATATGATCTTTCTTGGTAAGTACCGTTTCTTTAAGATCTGCCAGCTTATCCAAAAGTCCCTGTTTCGGCTCTGTATCACCGGAATCCGAACTATCTTCTTTTTTATCTTCCACGGAAGTTTCTGTTTGTGGCGTCAGTTCCGGTTCTTTTTTCGGTTTTTCCTGTTTCGTTTTTTCTTTTTTCGGTTCTTTTTTCGGTTTTTCCTTTTTCGCTTCTTCCTTCTGCGGTTCTTCTTTCTGTGGTTCTACATTTTGTTGCTGAAGAATCGGTTTTTCCTGTGTCTTTTCCGGCAGTTCTTCCTTCTGCGGTTCTACATTTTGCTGCTGAAGAACCGGCTCTTCCGGCGGTTTTTCTTCCACGATCACAGGTTCATCTATTTCGGCAGCCGTTTTATCCTCGAACAGCTCTGGCGGTTTGCCCCTGTTTTTTTCTTTCTTTTTCTTCTGGTTGGAAAGGATCGGTATTCCTAAGAAGCGGATTTTATATAAAAGACCGTTTTCTTTTGAAAAACCGACTCGGACTCCGGCTCCCAGATATCTCACCTTTGCATTCGCTGCATAGCTGTCATGGAAAGAGCCGTCGATCTGATACCGGATTGGCATAAAGAGTACCAGAAGAACAAGCAAAAGCACGAACAGCACAAGAATAAGCAGCACCCATAATATGATTTTTAGTATTGTCAGCAGTACACCTAACATCGAATCACCATTTTAACCCGCATTTATATAGCTTCGGATATCAAATCCGTTGGTATTTTCCATCGTTTCCTCAATGATACCCGCCACAAGATCATACGCTCCTCCGCGGGTTTCCGAAAGTCCGATGACAATAATTTTTTCATCTAAATTTTTATAATAACTTTGAAGCAGTTCATTATAATTATAGATTTCCAGCATTCCATATTCGGACAGCGGATATGTAATCACATAGGTGCGTTCCGACGGTTTCCTTTCATGGATCCGCTTCAGTTTTTTATTCACCCGTCTGTCGCTTTGAATATCCGTATAAAAATTCTGAATGACTGTCATACTCCACCCCATAAACGAAAAATACTGTCATTACTCTTCCATCAGATCACGAAGCAGTCTCTCACAAGCCAAAAGCTCACTGTCATCTCCGCAACGCGATAAGGCATACTCGAAATAATCCTTGATTTCCTGCTGACTGTTAAAAAAGACCGGGATTACCGAAAGCACCTTAGCCATCATACTCCGCTGCACCAGAATCGGCACAGTCTGAAAAGCTGCCGTAAATTTCTGCGTCAGATTTTCTCTCTGCTTTTCTATATATGCTTCATCTGCCGTCTGGGAAGATGTCTCTTCCTGCTCAATATTCATAAATAAGCTGCTGGAGGTAAGCCGGTCCGCTTTCTGCAAAAGCAGGAACCTATCTTTTACTTCCGCAGGCAGTTCTTCATATGTACTGTCTAAATCATAACAGCTTCCGGAAAGGAAGGAAAGTTCCTCGTAACACTCCTCCTGCGCGCCCGGCAGTTCTTCAAAGAGCGCGTCAAATTCCTCCGCAGAGGCATATATATTTTCCGCCGCTGTAAGTTTTCCCAAAATAGAAGCCGCCGCTTCATATTTACTGTCTAATTGTTCAGGATCCGCCATCTCTTTCGTAAATAAAAGGATCAGCACATCATTTACTATTTCCTGAAGCATCAGATAATCGGTGACTGCGTTCTGAATCCTCTCTGCCGCTTCTTCAATCTGCGCGGTAAGCTTCAGGTATTCATCCATTGTAAGCGCCCTGTAATCAGCATTCCGAAGCTGGCAGTATGTTTCATATAAATCCGGATATTCCGAATCAAATCCTTCCGGCGTACCGATCACTGCGGCACTGAGGAGCATTTCCACAAAATCTTCGACCGCTTTCTGCTCGCCGCCTTTATATATCGTCAGCGTGTTTGTAAGAATATCTAAAAATCGGTTCTTCGTTATACGAACCGGAAGCTGGGCCAGAATTGCCTGAAT
>CANRMC010000094.1 GCA_947631605.1 uncultured Lachnospiraceae bacterium | reverse complement strand
CCGCTTTCTTTGAAGAAATTGCCATGTCGAGTTCTTCTTTTGTATAAGTAATCGTCATGTCATCCGGATCTGTGCCATCGTCGTCTGCCGGCGGTTCATATCCTGCGTCTCCCGGCGTTCCCACCGGTATTTCCGGCTCTGTTGGTTCCTCCGGTTCCACCGGTGTTGTATTTTCCAGTTCTTTTAATTCTTTTTCCGCAAGTTTTATATTGGTCTTATAGACTTCTATCTGCGTCTTCTGTTTCTCCACCTGAAGTTCCAGAAGCGTGGTGTCATACTTCAGAAGAACATCGCCCACATGTACTTCATCTCCCGGCGATACCGACATTTCCTTTATCACTTTATCATTGTCTACATAAACGCTCTGTTCGTCATTGGAGGTCACATAACCGTCTATCATCTGTTCATTTCCGTACCACCCGCCGACAAAGTCCTGAACACTGTAAACATCGATCGGATTGCTGTTTTTGGAATGTTGTTTATAGAAATAGATACCGCCTGCGCCAAGTCCGAGAATACATACGATCACGATCAGGGTTATTATGATTTTCTTTTTCATTTATAATCCCTCCTGTTCCGTCTCCGGCGCATTATAAAATGCACTGTCCATATTCTCTTCGCTTTGTTTTCCTGTCGCCGTTTCTTTCAGATCCGGTCGGGAGGTATCTTTCGTAATCTCGCCGTCAAAAATGGTTATGATCCGATCCGCATAATCTGCGATTTCCTTCGCATGGGTAATCATAATGATGGTAACGCCTTCATCATGAAGCTGCCGGAAAAGTTCCATTACCTGAATACCGGACTTGGAATCCAAAGCACCGGTAGGCTCATCCGCAAGCAAAATTTTCGGTTTATTTACAAGTGCTCTTGCTATGGCGACCCGCTGCTTCTGACCGCCGGAAAGCTGCGTCGGTTTAAAATTCACCCGATCCTCCAGTCCAACTTTGGCAAGCGCTTCCAGACACATTCCCTTTCTTTCCCGTTTCGGGACTTTGGCATACTGGAGAGGAAGCTCCACATTCTGTAACGCCGACTGTCTCGGAAGCAGATTGAAGTTCTGAAACACAAAACCGATACTCTTATTTCTGAGCTGGGAAAGTTCCTTATCTTTCAGGCTGTCTACCTCTTCTCCCGCCAGAATATAACTTCCGGAGGTTGGTTTGTCCAGACAGCCGATAATATTCATCAGCGTGGATTTTCCGGAACCGGAAGGTCCCATAACCGCCACATATTCACCTTCTTCGATCTCAAGACTGATATTCTTCAGGACCGGAACATCCATCTTTCCCTGAATATAATTCTTGTATATATTATTCAGCTGAAGAATCATATCATTCACCTCCGTCTGAAGTGTCTGACTCTCCGCCATCGTCCACCATCATATCATCATCCAGCACCATATCATCATTAATCATGCCATCATCGATCATACCGCCGTCGTCGATCATACCATCGTCCATCATGCCGTCATCCATCATACCATCGTCCATCATACCGTCATCCATCATGCCGCCGTCTCCCATTTGGTCGATAATGTCATCATAGTTCGTGGTTGTATCGGAGCCTTCTACGACATCTTCTTCCGGAAATGCGATATAATCATCTTCGGCCAAGCCGTCTAAAATCTCATAGCAGTCTGTATTCTCATCATATTCACCAATGGATACTTTCCGTTTTTCGATCTTTTCCTTTTCATCTCTCGCCCATACATAATACTCGCCGTTTTCTGTCATGATATAGTAGGACGGAAGCCAGAGACCTTCCTTTACCTCTCCCTGTCCGTAATCCATTTCGATATAAAGATGCTGTCCGAGGATCAGATTTTCGGTAGAATCTAGCGTGACATAGAACGAATACTTGGAAGTACTTTCTCCGCCACCGCCGCCATAATAATAGTCGTTATTATTTTGCTGCGGTTCCATATCAATAGACTCAATGGTGCCGTGCCATGTTATAGATTCATCAACTCTCGAACGCATGATCACCGGCATACCGGCAGTAAGCTCATATACATTTAATTCGCTGACCGTACCTTTTACCCGGTAATCTCCGACAGCCATTATGGTAATATAAGCATTTGCGTCGCTTCCGGATCCCATATTGTAATCGGAATTTCCGGCGTCCGGATTGATCTGCTTAATCACACCGCTCATCGGTGCGGTTACGGCTGCCGATTGAATGGACTGTTCCTGACGCTCTATCTCTAACTGCTTTACGGAAAGATTGTACTCTTCTTCCTTAATGGTCGCCTGAAGGTTCTGTATCTGGCTGGTAAATCCCAGCTTATCATCCGCAGACGCCTGATCGCGCTGCGCCGTCAGATCCTTGATCTGATCCTTCGTTGTAGCGATACCGTTCTCAATACTCTGCAATTCCAGTTTCAGCTGCTGGAGCTGAAGCTCCATATCTTCTGTATCGTAAATAAACAGAGGATCCCCCTCTGAAACCATGTCGCCTTCCTGCACATATACTTCCTTAACCGTCTTATTCGGATCTTTTTCCACAGACTTTGTTTCCTGTGATTCCACGATCCCCATATAACGGTTTTCAAGACCAAGCGAAAGTCCGGTTATGGATTTTACGGATTCCACATAAACGAGCCTTCCGCCGCCGTTTGCCCCTTTTCCGGCTAACTTCCAGAAAATTAGTAAAGCCGCCGCTAATAAAACTACGACAACCGCAACTATGGCTGTAATAATTTTTGCTTTCTTTTTCATCCCGCTTCCTGCTCCTTTTTATGTTCATTTTCATTATCATGAAGTATTCCCCTCATGGGCTGTTTTCATCGTATCATAATATTAAATAATATATGTTTTATACTTTATTAAGATTTTATGAAGATTCTTCCTTTTCTTCCTTTTTTCCGCCTATGTTATCTTCCGACGGTTTCAGCACCGTTGCAAGCCAGAGTATGACATAGATCAGGATCGGAAAAATAATCGCCGCAAATAAAAACCCCATATATAACGGACTGCCGATAACAGCCGTAACAAACGTCGCGATCAAAAGGGCGATCGTAATGATCACTGTTATCATTGCCAGAATCCTCTGCCACAAAGCATATTTTGGCTTAGTCTTCATTTGTTTCATCCCCCTTTATCTTTCGGAACCACTCAGCGATCTGATTCTCATAACCATTTTGGGAAGGTTCGTAAAATCTGCTTCCCAAAAGCGCTGTCGGCAGATACTGCTGCTTCACATAATGATTTGGGAAATTATGCGCATACAGATAGCCGGTATGTCCCAATTTTTCAGAACCGCTGTAATGCGCGTCCTTCAAATGGTTCGGAACTTCACTGTTCCCCGTCTCCCTGACTGCTTTCATTGCGGCGTCGATGGCATTTACGATCGAATTGCTCTTCGGCGCGCATGCCACATAGATTGCCGCATGCGCAAGTATGATCTGCGCCTCCGGCATACCCACGCGCTCTACCGCCTGCGCGCAGGAAGAAGCCACGACGATCGCGTTCGGATCTGCATTTCCCACATCCTCACTGGCACATATCATGATCCTGCGGGCAACAAAAGTAACACTCTCTCCGCCGTACAACATTTTTGCCAGATAATATACCGCCGCATCCGGATCGGAACCGCGCATGGATTTGATAAATGCGGAAATAATGTCATAATGATTGTCGCCGTCCTTATCATAACGGATCGATCTTTTCTGAATACATTCCTCCGCAACCGGAAGCGTCAGCTCGATCTTTCCGGTTTCCGGATTTCTGTCCGTTGACAGGATACCCAGTTCCACGGCATTCAATGCATGACGCGCGTCGCCCTCCGCCATGTCGGCAAGAAAAGAGACCGCTTCATCCGTAATAACGGCGTCATAACTGCCCATACCTTTTTTTGTATCATAAACAGCCCTGCGTATCAGGATTTCTATATTCTCTTTGCTGAGAGGACGCAGTTCAAAAACCGTGGATCTGGATAATAAAGCTCCGTTTACCTCAAAATACGGATTTTCCGTAGTGGCTCCGATCAGAACCACCGTTCCGTCTTCCACATACGGAAGAAGATAATCCTGCTGCGCTTTGTTGAATCTATGTATCTCGTCAACAAACAATATGGTTTTCTTCCCATACATGCCAAGATTATCTTTTGCCTCATTTACGATCGCTTCCATATCCTTTTTGCCGGAAGTCGTTGCGTTGATCTGTTTAAATTCCGCGCTGGTCGTATTTGCGATCACCATTGCAAGGCTTGTCTTACCTGTGCCCGGCGGTCCATAAAAAATGACCGAACTCAATTTATCGGTCTTAATGGCGCGGTACAGAAGTTTATCCTTTCCAAGAATATGCTCCTGACCTACCACTTCCTCCAGACTGTCCGGTCGGATCCGGCGGGCGAGCGGCGCATCCTTTTCCTGCCTGCTCTCCCGCATGAAATCAAATAAATCCATTTTTTTACCTTTCGTTTATTCCAGCAGCCCCATTTTTCGGATCATGCTGTCAAATTTGATAATATCTATCGGTTTACATATGTATTCATCATAATCCTCGCTTGCGTAAGAAGCATCAAAACCCTCATCCAAGGCACTGATCATGACCACCTTGCATCTGGATACGCGGGGAATCCCCAATTTCCGTTCCGCATCCCGGATAGACGCAAGCGCTTTATATCCGTCAATCTTCGGCATCATGATATCCAGACAGACCAGATCAAATTTTGTATTATCTGATACCGCCTTTACAAAAGCATCAACCGCCTCAATCCCATCTCTTGTAAGCACAACCTCTCCGTATTTGGACAAGAGCTTCGACAGGAATTTTCCGCTTGCCATATCGTCTTCCGCAACTAATACTTTCATAAAAAAACCTCCCGATCAATTCTTACTGATAGTCATCAGCCACTTATCAATATATCTGCAAAGTTCCGTTTTATAACTTTCCTTATGATATATAAGCCTGCGGTTCAACGTAAATAACATAACGATACTCGTCATGCTGTCCGCAAGTTCTGAAGCTGTAAACGTATCGATCAATTCTCCTGCATCCAGCGCACCCTGAAACAGTTTTGCCACAAACCCTCTCCGATCCAGAATGATCTCCGCGATCCTGTCTCTGGTATAAACATTATGCAGAAGTTCCTCATAATGTAACATAAAAGTTGAAATCGCATAATAATTATCATAGTATGTAGAATACGCTTCTACATAATTTCTGATCAGTTCTAAGTATGTCCCTTCTTTTGCAAGAACTGTTTTCTGAATGCTTTTATCAAACTTCGCATAATACTCTACCACATCTGCCAGAAGCTCGTTCATATCTGCATAAAACTGATATAACGCCGTCTCCGGCATATTCTCCTTCATCGCAAGATTTTTTGTAGTCAGTCCGGATAATCCCATGTCGCAAATGATATCCACAGCCGCCGCAATAAGTCTGTCCTTTTTTAAAATAAAATCCCCTGACAATCGCAATCCCCCATTTAATTTTTATGCCATATTTATCTAGTGTCATTCTGATGATAATTGTATTGTATATTGGGTAATTTGTCAAACAAAATACTTGAAAATTATTCACTTTTCACAAATTCTTACACAGTAAAACGGAATGCCATTTTACACAGTAAAACGGAATGCTGTTTTACACAGTAAAACGGACCGCTGTTTAAGCAGCAGTCCGTTTTTAACTCATTCATTCTAAAAGCAAGTATATCGTTGTATAAAAACAGGTACACTGATGAAAATAAGTTATTACTGTACTACAGTTACATTGGTTGCCTGTGGTCCTTTTTCTCCATCGGTAACGTCAAACTCAACTGTCTGATTCTCCTCAAGCGTTTTGAATCCTTCCATATTCAGACCGGTGAAATGTACGAATACATCATGACCGTTCTCGTCTGTAATAAATCCAAAACCTTTCTGATTATTAAACCACTTAACTGTACCCTTTGCCATTGTATTGTCCTCCAAGAATAAAATCGTGTGTTTCACACACAACCCATACTCTAGCACACTTAACACCGTCCGTCAAGCGGTAATCACACGAATACAGTCCTCTTTTTTGTCATAAAAATATACGGAATATGACAGAATCTCACTTTTATCTGTGAACTCGCCGTTTACATCTCTCACCATATCCTTTAATACGGCAGGATCCCCGCACAGATTTTCCGGAACCACTAAAACCTCGTGGATACTGGAAGGAAGAATATAAAAACTTTCTTCCAAAATTTCCGCTACCTGTTTCAAAAGTCCGTCATATAATAACGTTGCCGCGCCGAACATTCCTTTTTCATTGGTTATGATATAAAATGGACTGTCCGGCAGAATCCCTGTCTCTTCCGGAAGTTTCATCATTTTCTTTACAGCCTGATCCAGCCTTTCGATGACCGGCGGCAAAAGACGCATCGAATTAGCCAGTGCATATTTCCATAGTTCTTTTGTAGTGGCTCCCCAGTATTCCGCCATTTTATTGGAAACCACAAAAGAACCGATCCTGCTGCCGCATAGAACGGATACCCGGAAAGTAACTGCCAGATCATGGAACAAAATATACGGACAATCCGACAGCATATTCTCATTCTGCTCAAAACTTACCAGAACCAAGATCAGTTTCTGCTTTACGTCCTCCCATTCATAAAGTCCCGCCTCGTCCGGTTCAAAATGCCCGATGGCGTAGCCGAATTCATCTGCCATACTGCGAAGTATCCCATCAATATCCAGTTTTTTCTCATCATACTCTCCGCTTTTATCCGGCCTTGGAAGGTAGCCGTCGATATAAATGCATGGTGCGACATTTTTACCTGAGACGCAGATCTGGATTCCTTGAAGAGATACTCCGTTATTACGCATATTATTGCAGATTGAAACACTCTCTATATCATATTCTGTAAGATATGCGGGCAGTTTATCACAGATCAGTTCTAATATTTCTTGTTTCTTCATGTTATCTCCTTTTCAAATACACATTTTTCAAAAACGGTATCGCAAGGAAAATAACAAAATGGTTCTATCTCTTAAAAAGTCGGGATAGAACCATTATAGATGTTTGTCATAATATTGTCAATAAAAATATCAATATAAAATTATTGCTACATATTGTAGATATTCAAACTGGTTTCTTACTTCCGGTTTCTTACTTCCGTTTTTCTACTTCATATAATTCTTTAGAAAATCAACAACTGCCTGCATTTCGACATCCGTACCGATGGTGATCCGCAGATATTCTTCAATCCGGTCGTTATGGAAATGCCGGAAATAGATTCCTGCTTTTTTTGCAGCTTCAAAAATATCTTCCGCCGGATAATTTGGATGCGTAACAAAAAGAAAATTGGATACTGAAGGAAGCACCTGAAATCCGAACTGTTCCAGAGCCTCTTTAAACCATTCTCTGGTCTGAACAATCTTTGCGATCGTTTTCCGGAAATATTCCTCATCTTCGATGGAAGCCGCCCCCAGAAGGATTGAAGGCTGGTTCAGGGTATAGGAATTGAACGAATACTTAACATCATTCAGATACTTGATCAGTTTCCTGCTTCCGATCGCATAACCGATACGAAGTCCCGCCATAGAACGGGATTTTGAAAAGGTTCTGACTACAAGAAGGTTCTCATAGGCTTCTACCAGAGGCAGAACCGTTTTCCCTCCAAAATCAATGTACGCCTCATCAATGATCACTACAATTTCCGGATGCCGTTTAACAATGTCCTCAATAAAATCCGGCTCTACCGGAATTCCGGTAGGCGCATTCGGATTTGGGAAAATAATTCCGCCGCACGTACTGAAATAATCCTCCTTCCGCAGACGGAAGTCGGAATCCAGAGGAACTTTCCGATAAGGGATCCGGAGCAGTTCCGCCCACACGTCATAAAAGGAATAGGTAATATCCGGAAACAGGATTTCTTTATTTCCATTAAAAAACGCAAGAAAGGACATCGCAAGCACATCATCCGAGCCTACTCCCACAAATACCTGGGCAGAGTCCACACCATGATACGCCGCAATTTTATCCACAAGAAGGGAAGCCGCAGGATCCGGATATTTCCGCAGATGTTCTACATTAAGAAGCGCAGCCTGCACCCGCGGCGACGGTCCATACGGATTTTCATTCGTATTCAGTTTTATGATATTTTCTTTCTTCGGCTGCTCGCCCGGAACATATGGCGTTACCTTCCGCACATTTTCTTCCCAACCTGCCATTTTTTGTCCTCCTGCTTTGTCGTATCGTTTTAACACTGTCTGTCACATTTTATATTTATTTTTCATTTTACACCCTTCCGTCAATCATCTTCCGTATAAAGAATCCCGTCATAGTATTGAAGCAGAAGATCCGTTACCCTGTCATAGCTTGCAATTCCATCTGAAACCCCATAGAATTTCATGGAGTTATCGGCAAGCACATCTGTCACTTCATCAAATTTCTCCGTATCTAACGGAGAGGAAGCCTCCACTTTTTTCCATGCTTCTTCTGCAAGAAAAACATCGTCTTTATATACCTGCGCGTCGATCTTAGGCTGCTGCCGATACCGCTCAGGACTTACGCTGTCCTTA
>CANRMC010000093.1 GCA_947631605.1 uncultured Lachnospiraceae bacterium | reverse complement strand
TAACAGCGCCAATGAAAGCCTGCTTTCTTTTGAACGCAGGGGAAGCGATGAAAAAGATACGCTCGTGATAATCTGTAACTTTACGCCGATCGAGCATAAGAATTATAAACTTGCCGTTCCGACTGCGGGAAGCTGGAAGGAAATTTTTTCCAGTGATAACAGCAGATTCGGCGGCGAAGGAAAAAACAATAAAACTGCAAGGCAGTCGAAACAGGGAGCCTGTGACGGAAGAGAGCAGTATATCAGTATTACGGTGCCGCCGCTTTCTGTTTCCGTATTCAAGAAAAAGAAATAAGACAGGGTGATTGAAAATGCCGGAGCTGATTGTATTTCAAAATACGGTAGATGAAATTGAAAATATGGATCCGGACAAGTTCCAGATATATCTTTCTGCTGCGCTTGACTGGATAGCAAAAAAAGGAGCGCTTTTGCTCCTCACCGTTCTTTTTCTGTATATCGGCAGCAAAGTAGTAAAACTTATTCTCAAGTTTATCCGGAAGTCTTTTGACCGGTCCGGCATTTCTCCGAGTGTTTCCGGATTTCTCGCATCTCTGCTTCGGATCGTTCTATATGCCGTGTTGTTTATCACGGCGGCGTCTCTTTTGGGATTTCAGGTTACGTCTCTGGTTACCATTCTTGGTTCCGCCAGTATTGCGATCGGACTTGCCCTTCAGGGAAGTCTTTCCAATCTTGCGGGCGGCGTACTGATCTTAATTCTGAAGCCGTTTGTGGTTGGGGATTATATTCAGGAAAATGATAAAAAATGCGAAGGTACGGTACAGTCCATTGATATTTTCTATACCCGCCTTCTGACACCGGATAATAAATTGATCGTCATTCCAAACGGCAGCCTGTCCGCAACTTCTATTGTGAATCTCACCGCTGAAAAGGTAAGGCGTGTCGATATTTCTCTGGGGGTTTCCTATGATTCCGACCTGCGGAAAGTAAAAGAAGTGCTTAAGACCGTTGCAGAGGGATATGAATATCTCGATCAGGAGCATGACATCAACGTTTTTGTGGATGATTTTTCGGACAGTGCAATTCAGATGGGACTCCGGTTTTTTGTTCCTACGGAAAAGTACTGGGATGCGAAATGGAAGATCACGGAGGAAATCAAATCTGTCTTTGACCGCGAGAACATAGAAATCCCGTTCCGGAAAGTGGATGTTACGATCAAGAATTAAAAAACAATAAAAAAAGTCGATGCGACAGGATTTGAACCTGCGACCTCTGCGTCCCGAACGCAGCGCTCTACCAAACTGAGCCACGCATCGAATTTTTTGAACCTTTGTTATCATAATATAAACTTTTGCCTTTGTCAATTAGAAATATTAATTAAAAATATCAGTTAAGATCAGAAGTATGAATATGAACCGGGAAGATTTATTATTTCAAAAAAGAATCCGTGAACTTGCGGAACGTTCCTATACACAGAGTCGGTATGTATTTACCGACTTCTTAAATTCCTCGGAACAGGCTTTATTTTTTGCGATGGAAACAGAACTTTCCCATGTGCCGTATCGCTTAGAGGGCGGCTTTTTACATGCGGAGCGCCGTCTGGTCCGTTTTGGTTCGGAGGAACTCTGCGGATATGAGACAGGATTTCCGATTGCCTGTATCAAAATAGAACCGCTGCTTCAAAAATTTGCCGATACGCTTTCGCATCGGGATTTTCTTGGAGCGCTTATGAATCTTGGGATTACGAGAGAAAAAACAGGGGATATTATCATCAAGGGAAATGTGGGTTATCTGTTCTGTCTGGATTCCATATCGGAATATGTGACAGAGCATCTGGACTTTGTGAAGCATACCCATGTGAAATGTTCGGTAGTAAATGATCCGGAAGAACTTCCAAAGCCTGTCTTTCGGGAAGAAACTTTGATCGTAAGTTCGAACCGCGCGGATTCCATTACCGCGAAGGTGTTTCACCTTTCCAGAGAGCAGGCGCTTACGCTTTTTCGGGATAAGAAGGTTTCCATAAACGGCAGGCAGACGGAGAATAACAGCGGCTCTCTGAAGCCGCAGGATGTGGTTTCCGTCCGCGGTCATGGCAAGTACATTTTCCAAAGAGAAAGCGGCGTGACGCAGAAAAACAGGATTTATGTATCCGTTTCAATTTATGTATGAGCGCTTGCTTTTTAAAATCGGAATGCTATAATAAATAAGCACCTTATTGTCAGGTTATGAATTGGAGGCAGAACAATGACGAAGATTGATATTATTTCCGGATTTCTTGGAGCCGGAAAAACAACTTTGATTAAGAAGCTGATCGCTGAAGCGTTTGAAGGCGAGAAGCTGGTACTCATTGAGAATGAATTTGGAGAGATCGGTATCGACGGCGGCTTTCTCAAAGAAGCCGGCGTGCAGATCACGGAAATGAATTCCGGCTGTATCTGCTGTTCATTGGTGGGCGATTTCGGTACTGCACTGAAGCAGGTGATCACGGATTATACGCCGGACCGTGTGATCATCGAGCCATCCGGCGTAGGAAAGCTTTCTGATGTTATCCGGGCAGTTGAAAATGTAACGCGTGAGATCGAGCTGGATTTAAATAGTGCGGTTACGGTCGTGGACGTATTAAAGGCAAAGATGTATATGAAGAATTTTGGCGAATTTTTCAATAACCAGATTGAAAGCGCCGGAACCATCGTGCTGAGCCGTACCCAGAATGTAACCGAAGAAAAACTTCTTACGGCGGTAAAGATGATAAAAGAACATAATTCCGACGCAAGCATTATTACCACGCCTTGGGACGATCTGGATGGAAAAACGATTTTTGCGGCTATGGAACATTCCGTAAAGATCGAAGACATGATGAAAGATGATGAGGACGAGCATGAACATCATCATCACCATGATGAAGACGAACATGAACATCATCACCATGATGAAGACGAGCATGAACATCATCACCATGACGAAGATGAACATGAGCACCATCATCACCATGATGAAGACGAGCATGAGCACCATCATCATTATGATGAAAACGGCGTATGCAGCTGTGGGCATCACCATCACGATGGGGAGCATCACCACCATCATGCGGACGAAGTATTTACCAGCTGGGGTAAGGAAACCGCTGTAAAATATTCAAAAGATGAAATGAAAGAAATCTTGGAGAAACTTTCCGCCGATACTAATGCGTACGGAACCATTCTGCGGGCAAAGGGAATTGTACCGGATAAGGAAAACGAATGGATTTATTTTGACCTTGTGCCGGGCGAATATGAGATCCGGACAGGAAAACCGGATTATACCGGTAAGCTGTGCGTGATCGGAAGCGATCTGAAGGAAGACGCATTGGCAGAACTGTTCCGTTTATAAGTAAGAAGTAATATCAGCGTCAGGAGGAATGGGCATGACGAAAGAGATACCGATTTATATGTTTATGGGATTTCTGGAAAGCGGAAAGACCACATTTGCAAAAGAAACGCTGCTGGACCGGAACTTTACGGAAGGCGCCAGAACCTTACTGCTTGTCTGTGAGGAAGGAGAAGTTGAGTACGACGAGGCGGAGCTCAAAAAAAAGAATATTTTTGTGGAATATCTGGATGAGGCGGATATCAACACGGAACATCTGCTGGGTTTAAACGACCGTTACCGTCCGGAGCTGGTTATGATCGAGTATAACGGAACATGGCAGTTGGAGAAGATCTTCAGTATCCGCGTTCCGAAAGGCTGGACTGTGGTACAGGTGATCTCTTTTGTGAATGCGGAGACCTTTGACGTTTATATCGCAAATATGAAGAAAATGATGATAGATCAGCTCAATTCCGCCGATATGATCATTTTTAACCGCTGTGACGAAAATACCAGACGCGCCGAGTACCGGAGAAGCATACGGGCAGTTAACCGGAGGGCGCAGGTGATCTTTGAAAATAAAGACGGCGTCGCCCAGATGGACGATGAAGAACTGGAACTTCCTTATGATATCAACGAGCCGGTGATCCAGCTGGAGGAAGAGGATTTCGGTATTTTCTATATTGACGCTGCGGACGATCCGGATAAGTATCTTGGGAAAAAGATCAAGTTCAAGGCTATGGTTCACCGTCCGTCCAATTACGGACAGAATGCATTTGTGCCGGGACGGTTTGCTATGACCTGCTGCGCGGAAGATATTGCGTTTATCGGCTTTAAATGTTATTACGGCGGTACGAAAACGCTGTCGGACAGGCAATGGGTAATCGTGGAAGGCACGATCCAGAAGGAATATTATCCGGAATTTGAGGGCGACGGACCTGTGATCTACGCGGACAGCGTTGCGCTTACAAAACCGGCAGAAGAAGAACTGGTATATTTTAATTAACGCCGGTAAGAGAGGATTTTTATATGGGAAAACAAAACTGGAAGCCGGGAAATATGTTATACCCGACGCCGGCGGTTATGGTCAGCGTACAAAGAGACGGCGAGCGCCCGAATATCATTACGGTTGCATGGACGGGAACCATCTGTTCCGATCCGGCAATGCTTTCTATTTCCGTCCGGAAAGAACGGTATTCGTATGATATTTTAAAGGAAACCGGAGAATTTGTAGTAAATCTGGTGACAAAAGACCTTGTCTTTGCAGCGGATTACTGCGGCGTGAAGTCCGGCAGAAATATCGATAAATTTCGGGAAATGAAACTTACGCCGTTCGATTCCCGATATATCAAGGCGCCGGGGATCAAGGAAAGTCCCGTGAATCTGGAATGCCGCGTAAAAGATGTGATCCCTCTCGGCACGCATGATATGTTTTTAGCGGAAATCTTAGGCGTTACGGTCGACGACGCTTACATGGATGACAAAGGAAAGTTCCATCTAAACAGTTCCGGTCTGGTTGCTTATTCCCACGGCGAATACTTCACGCTGGGAGAAAAGGTAGGATCTTTTGGCTATTCTGTCCGGAAGAAATAACCGGCTTGACATTTCATAAAACATCGACTATGCTATAATCGTATTTGCTCCGAAGAGGCGAAAGGAGCATTATGTATAGTAAAGTTTTAAGCGGTGCCGCCCTTGGGATCGACGGCATTCTTGTAACTGTGGAATCTGACGTAAGTTCCGGACTTCCGGTTTTTACTTTGGTGGGTTATCTGTCCGCCTCTGTAAAGGAAGCCGGAGAACGTGTCAGAACCGCGATCCGAAATTCCGGAATTGTGATCCCGCCGAAACGGATAACCGTCAATCTTTCTCCGGCAGATGTCCGAAAAGACGGAACCGGTTATGATCTTGCGATCGCAGTTTCAATCTTAATTTCACTGGAAATCATCCCAAATGACGAACAATTGGAACATACCCTGATTCTTGGAGAATTGGGATTAAACGGGAAGATACTGGGCGTACCGGGCGTTCTTCCTGTGGTTCATCATGCCGTAAAATCCGGTATCCGTCGCATGATCGTACCAATGGAAAACGCAGAAGAGGCATCGCTCGTCGAGGAAGCCTCGGTTATCGGCGTAAGCAGCCTGAATGAAGCGGTTTCCTATCTGTCCGGGCAGAGCCTTCTTCCGGAAATGAAGAATCCGGTTCGGAGTATGGGAGAAGATGATTATGACTGCGAATATGACCTTAAGGATCTGAAAGGTCAGAAGTTTCTGAAGCGGGGAATGGAAATCGCAGTTTCCGGCTTTCATAATATTCTTATGACCGGCGCAGCCGGTTCCGGTAAGTCAATGATCGCCAAGTGTCTGCCGGGGATTATGCCGGCTCTTACCTATGAAGAACGTATTGAACTTACAAAGATTTACAGCGTGGCAGGAAAACTGGAAGAAGGAAATGTATTGCTTCGCAGAAGACCGTTCCGCAGTCCGCACCATACTGTTTCCGAGCAGGCGCTCATCGGGGGCGGTATCATTCCGCGTCCCGGCGAAGTAAGTCTTGCTCATCACTCCGTCCTTTTTCTGGACGAATTTCCGGAGTTTAAAAAATCTGTCCTGGAAGCTTTAAGACAGCCTTTGGAGGACCGGCAGGTTACAATATCCAGAGTACGGGCAAGCTATACCTATCCGGCTGATTTTATGCTGGTTGCCGCCATGAATCCCTGTCCCTGCGGCTATTATCCGGACCGGAACCGCTGCCATTGTACGGACAGTCAGATCGCTGCCTATCAATCTAAGATCAGCGCGCCGATCATGGACCGGATTGATATTTGTATCGGCGTAAAGAAAGCTGCTTATCGGGAACTGTTTCAGGCAGAGGAGGAAGAATCCTCAGAGAAAGTCCGGTATCGGGTGGAAGAAGCCAGAAAGCGGCAGGCGTTTCGTTACCGGAACGAAAACTTTTCTTTTAACGCCCAGATTCCCCAGAAGAAACTGGAAACCTATCTTCATTTAAATAAAGCAGGGGAAGCACTCCTCGCTGAAGCATTTGAACGGGAAGAAATGAGCGCAAGGGGTGTGTTCCGGGTGATGCGTCTTGCCCGGACCGTTGCAGACGTCAATCAGCATGAAGACATTTTAGACGAGGATGTGGAAGAAGCGCTTTTCCTCCGGAATGACAATGAGAGGAAAGGGGGAAGCATCTTATGACGGAACGACAGTATTATCTGTGGCTTCGGCTGATACCGGATATCGGTCCCAGGGGACGACGGAATCTTTTACGCATGTTTGGAACAGCCCGGAATATATATTATGCAGAGGAGAAAATCCTCCTTTCCGATGAAGCGGGACGCGCAGGAAAGAAAGCTGCCGCATGGCGGCGGGAGCAGGCAGGAGATATGGAAGAAATAGTTTTTTCCTATGAAGCCCGTCTTGCCGAAAAAAATATAACTTATGTAGCTCTTTGTGATGAAACCTATCCGAAGCTTCTTTCTAATATTTACGATCCGCCGGTCGTACTGTTTTGCAAAGGAAAAACCGAGTGGTTGCAAACGGATATGGCGATCGGAATTGTGGGAGCAAGAAGCCCTTCTGTGTATGGCAGGGAAGCGGCGGGATTTTTTGCCGGCAGGCTTGCGGCAGAGGGAATAACGGTGGTAAGCGGACTCGCTTCGGGAATCGACGCTGAAGCGCATAAGGGTGCGATACGGGCAAACGGAAGGACGATTGGTGTTCTGGGGAGCGGTATTAATCTCTGTTATCCAAAGAGCAGTTACAATCTGTATGAAGAAATGTCAAAGGAGCAGCTTGTGATATCGGAAAACGGTTTGGACGAAGCGCCGCTTTCTTTTTATTTTCCGCTTCGTAACCGGATCATCAGCGGTCTTTCCAAAGGCGTTCTTGTAGTGGAAGCAAGAAAGAAAAGCGGTTCTTTGATCACGGCTGATCAGGCGCTGGAGCAGGGAAGAAATGTTTATGCCGTACCGGGACGGGCGTTTGATAAACTAAGTGAAGGGACCAATCATCTGATAAAAATGGGGGCAGCTCTGGCAGATACGCCGGAGGATATTTTACAGGATATTTTACCGGAATCCGAAGGGAAAACGGATATCAGGAAAGATATATTTGAAAACTCTTTGGAAAATGAACTTGCACCGCTGGAAAAAATAGTGTATAGTGGGTTAAGTTTGGAACCGGTCTATATAGACGATATTATCCTTATGACAAAATATCCGGTCACTGATGTACTTCATGCTCTTTTTTCGTTAGAGAAAAAGGGGCTTATCAAACAGCCGGCAAAGGGGTATTATACTGTATTTATTTAATTGTGGGGAAAGGAAGTGCCTGAAATGGCAAAGAATCTTGTAATTGTCGAGTCTCCGGCAAAGGCGAAGACAATAAAAAAATTTCTTGGCAAAGACTATGAAGTGGTTGCTTCAAACGGTCATGTGAGGGATCTTCCCAAAAGCCAGATGGGTATTGATACGGAACATGATTTTGAACCGCGGTATATTACGATCCGGGGAAAAGGAGATATTCTGTCCATGCTTCGAAAGGAAGTAAAAAAGGCGGACCGAGTGTATCTTGCAACGGACCCCGACCGTGAGGGAGAGGCGATATCGTATCATCTTTCCATCGCTCTTAAATTAGACGATAAGCAGTACAAACGGATCACTTTCAATGAGATTACAAAAAACGCCGTAAAAAACTCGATCAAAAATGCAAGAAAGATCGATATGAATCTGGTAGACGCCCAGCAGGCAAGAAGAGTTCTGGATCGTCTGGTAGGATATGAGATCAGCCCGCTTCTGTGGGATAAGATAAAAAGAGGACTCAGCGCAGGCAGGGTGCAGTCTGTTGCGCTGAAAATGATCTGTGACAGGGAAAAGGAAATCTGTGAATTTATTCCTGAGGAATACTGGACGCTGGACGCCATGTTTGAAATACCGAATTATAAGAAGCCGGTTGCGTTCCATTATTCCGGCGAACTTCATTCCAAGGCTGAAACGGATGCCTTGATCCAGGAAATGAAAAAGGCTGATTTTCAGGTGACGGAAGTTAAACATGGAGAACGGATAAAGAAAGCGCCGCTTCCTTTTACGACCAGTACATTGCAGCAGGAGGCGTCGCGGAAGCTGAATTTCACGGTAAAGCGTACCATGATGGCGGCGCAGCAGCTCTATGAGGGCGTCAGCGTCGAGGGTCACG
>CANRMC010000092.1 GCA_947631605.1 uncultured Lachnospiraceae bacterium | reverse complement strand
ATGAGTAGTAAATCCGGCTTGTTACCCTGCGAAACTGCCCGTAAAATCAAGGCTTTTTGAGATAATCAATATTTTTATAATATAAATATGGTATTTTTTTCGATGCCATGTTCCTTCCTCCCTTTAAGAAAAAGTATTATGCATACTCAAAGAGCGGCGTTATTTCTATTCCTTTTAATTCGCCATATAGTGAAAGAAGGGCACTGGCGCTGCCCGCAGCACCGATAAATAACCCAAGATGTGAATCTACATCCCATGGTTTTACCCGTGTCCATGCGTTGTACCAACGATATCCATCCACATCCTTATATGCGTCATTTACCAGCTTCACTGCCGTACGGTTCGCATATTGCAGGTACTTTTCCCTGTCATCTGCCGTCTTACTGCCATCAATAAAATGAAGCAATACGCCGGAGGACCCACAGCAGATGCAATCATTCCAGTATCCTGCCGAACGTTTATCCGGCACTCCGGCTTTGATCAAAGCATTGGTAAGCCTGTCATAGAACGCAAGATAGCTTTCATCACCGGTTGCCTTATACAATTCCCTGAATGTGATCGCATCACCGACAGGACCATGGCAATACCCCAGATAAAAAACATCATATGGTTTTTTCTCTTTTTCAAGATAAATATACGGCACAATGGAAGCGTCTCCATCATCGACTGCAATACTCTTCAAAAATGCTACTCCCTTCTTTGCCTCACCAAGATAATAGTCATCTTTTGTCTGCTCGTAATACTTTGTCAAAAGATAAACAATCCCCGCCGTACCATGTGCAAAGTTTGGAACCACGCCGCCTAAAGGCAGCGAATCAAAATATTCGCCCGGATCAAAAAGCTTAAAATAAATCGAACCATCATCATTCTGAACCTGAAGTTTCAGAATGGAATCCAATGCCTCTTTCGCATAACCCACATATTTTTTATCATTTGTGAGTTCTGCCGTATACAGCCAATAGGCAATGGCGCCTCCATCCCCCATATAATCAAAGAAGCCTTTCCAGTGGATCCCGCCGTTTTCCCGGATTGCCTGTTCATAAATATCATCTGCAATTTTTACGACCTGATCTCTATACAGCTTCTCCCCCGTCTTTTGATAGAGAATTTCCAAAAAGAAACCCTCTCCTGCCACGCCGGAATGAATACCCGGATCTTCTGCAAAAACCGCACGATATGTAGTAAGGAGATACTTTGCAGCATCCTTTGCTTCTTGCAGATACTGCTCCTCTTTTGTCGCCTCATAGAGTTGGATAAAAAAGAAGCCGATTCCTGCCGCACCGGAGTACAGGCTTCGTTCCGTCAGAAAATCACTTTCTGCTTTATCTAACACTTTTCCCTCTGTACTTCCTATCTTCCAGCGTTTTCCCTTTTCATCCACGATTTCATGTTTCTTTATCCATTCCGCAGTCTTTACTGCCGTCTCAAGATATTCCTCTACGCCTGTCTGTTGAAATACACTGATTCTTTTATACGCCACTATGCTCACCTTCCTTTACTTATATGTGTTTGTGGACAGGTACTTCGTCCCATCGTCCGCCATGATGATGACAATATTCTTGCCTGCATTTTCCGGACGTTTCGCAACTTCTGTCGCCGCCCATAACGCCGCAGCAGCAGACTGTCCGAGAAAGATACCGTCTGTCCTCACCAGCTGCCTTGCCGTTTCGTAAGCATCCTCTGCTGAAACGTCGATAATTTCATCAATTTTAGCATTATACTTATTGATCAGCGGAATGATAATATTTCCTTCCACTTGCAGCGGAAATACTCCGTCAATTGTATTTCCTGTCTCATTATTCTCATCCAGTCTTGATCTGACATCAGGCTGAACGCCGATTATCTGGATATTTTCATCTTTTTCCTTAAAATATTTGCTTAAGCCGGAAATGGTTCCTCCTGTTCCGCCAAGCATTACCACAATGTCCACGTTTCCATCCGTATCGTCCCAGATTTCCGGTCCTGTGGTCTTATAGTGAGCCTCCGCATTATAAATATTGCTGCACTGGTCCGTATAATAATAATCCCTGTCATCAGCATATTTTTGAACATCCTCTTCCAATGCCGTAATATCAAGCGCGCCATTTTCAAGCATTTCCTTTACCCTGCTGCTGATATCAAAGAACCAGTACTGTTCCACGCCATATGCCCGGAAAATATCCACTCTCTCTTTTGATACGCCCGGTTCAAGAAACGTAACAAATTCATGCCCCTTTGCATGCCCGAATGCCGCGAGGGCAATTCCTGTATTACCGCTGGTATTGTCCACGATCGTCTGTCCCGGCTTCAATGCTCCGCTTTTTTCTGCTTCCTCTATCATATTCAGCGCCGCTCTGTCCTTGATACTTCCCGATGGGTTAAAATATTCCAGTTTTCCAAGCAGCGTTGCATGCAGGTTATGCTTTTTCTCATAATTTGATAACTCCACCAGAGGCGTATGTCCAACAAGCTCCGTAATACTTTTATAAATCTTACCCATATTCTTTTCTCCTTTTCATATTTATTTGATATGTTTTGTATGCATTTATAATATCATTTCCAAAACTAAGTGTCTAATTTCTATTATCTTCAATCTGTTATAAGAAAAAACTATAACCAGGTATACAAAAAAGACAGTCTTTGCATGAAACAGAGAACTGTCTCATTCTTACGATCATTATAGGCCAATCGTTTCAACTGCCGCCTTGATCCTATCCAGCGCTTCTTTTAGAATCCTTCGATTCGTAGCAATATTGATTCTTTCAAATCCCTCTCCTGTTTTGCCGAATATTGCCCCGCTATCCAGCCATAGCCCCGCCTTATGAACGATCAAATGCTCCAGTTCCGGTTCCGATAATCCCAGCTTTCTGAAATCCAGCCAGATTAGATAAGTTCCCTCCGGTTCAATCAGCCTTATCTGTGGTATTTCCTTTTTCAGATAATCCTGTACGAAAGACAGGTTCCCCTGAAGATATTTCTTTAATGCCTGATACCATTCATCTCCATATTTGTACGCTGCCTCACATGCTACAATTCCCATGGTATTTAACTGACTGTACCCTGTCGCCGCAATCTGTTTTTTGAAAGCATGCCGCAGCCCGTTATCCGGTATGATGATATTTGATATCTGCAGTCCTGCCAGATTGAAAGTCTTCCCCGGTGACGTACAGGTGATCACTTGTCCAGCAAGCCTCTCATCTGCATTGATAAGCGGCGTATGCGTATATCCTTCAAATGTAAAATCCTCATGGATTTCGTCACTGACGATTATCACATGATATTTCAGACAGATTTCAGAGATTCTAACCAGTTCCTCTCTTGTCCATACACGCCCCACCGGATTATGAGGACTGCAAAAAAGAAATAGCTTGATATGGTTATTCCTTATCTTTCCTTCCAGATCCTCAAAATCAATATGATATTTTCCATCATTCCCTAAGATAAGATCATTGCTTATCACTTTTCGGTTGTTATCCTCTATTACTTCCGTAAACGGATAGTAAACCGGCTGCTGTATCAGAACAGGATCTCCTTCCTTTGTATAGGCTTTTACCGCCATGGCAAGCGCAAATACAATTCCCGGCGTCTTTACCAGCCAGTTTCTCCCGATCTTCATATTATGATGACTCAGCAGCCAGTCCGCTACCGTTTCAAAATATGCATCCTGAGTCTCTGTATATCCGAAGATTCCATGTTCCACCCGTTTATGGATTTCATCCAGGATCAGACTGGACGTCTTAAAATCCATATCAGCCACCCAGAGCGGAAGCACATCCGCCGGTCTTCCCCTTCTTAAAGCAAAATCATATTTCAGACTGTCCGTATTTTTTCTTTCGATTTCCTCATCAAAATTTATATTTTTTTCTACCATATGACTCTTCTCCATATCAGATATTTTGGTCTATATCTGTTTTTTTATATCAGATATATAGTGCCTTGTAACCATCATACGAATCGATCGCATATTTCAGATCCGCGATCAGATCCTCTTTGTCTTCAATTCCTGCTGACAGACGAAGCACACATTCCGTAATCCCATTTGCAATTCTCACATCCTCCGGCACGTCTGCATGCGTCTGTGTACAAGGATAAGTAAGCAGTGTTTCCACGCCGCCCAGACTCTCTGCGAACGGAATGATTTTTGTATGTTTTAAAATGTGTAATGCCAGTTCCCTGCTTTCTACTTCAAATGTGAGCATGGAGCCGAATCCTCTCGCCTGACTCTTACAGACTTCATATGCGGCACTCCCTTCAATGCCGGGATAATATACATGTTTTACCTTTGGCTCCGCAAGAAGATACTCCACAATCGCTTTTGCATTTTCCTGCGCTTTCTCCATTCTAAGCGGCAAGGTCTTGATTCCCCGAAGGATCAGCCAGCTATCCAGCGGTGCAAGACCGGAACCGACTGTTTTTATGATGAACCGCATTTTTTCTGCTATTTCTTCGGAATTCGTGATCACAAATCCGGACAGCGTATCATTATGTCCGCCAAGAAATTTTGTTCCGCTGTGAATTACAATATCGGCTCCCAATGCAAGGGGATTCTGAAAATACGGAGACATGAAGGTATTATCTACGATCAATAAGAGATTATGCCTTCTGGCGATTGCCGCCATCTTTCGAATATCCACGACATTCATCATAGGATTGGTCGGAGTTTCAATAAAAAGCGCTTTTGTATTCTCTTTTACATAGCTTTCCACATTTTCCTCGCTGCAATTAATATGGGAAAATGTAATTCCGTTTTTCTCACTGATATTATTGAATAGCCGGATACTGCCGCCATAAAGGTCAGCGTCCGTGATCAGATGGTCGCCGGGTTTAAATATTTCCATGAGAGCCGTAATTGCCGCCATACCACTTGAGAACGCCAATGCATCGACTCCCTGCTCAAGGGAAGCTACGACCTCCTCCAGATGCTGCCTGGTTGGATTTTGCAGCCGCGAATAATCAAACCCTGTGCTTTTCCCAACTTCCGGATGCGCATACGTTGCGGTCTGGTATATTGGAAAACTTATACTACCCGTCGGATCCTTATCATTCTTTTCCAGATTCCCATAAATACATTTTGTAGCAAACCTTAAATCCATTCGATTTTCCCTCCGTCTTACAATTTAAAAATATTATAAAGCATCCTGTTTCTTTCGACTAATACCTATAACCTATGCCATGTTATAGGTTTTCCTTATAACCAAACCAATTTCCTGATACACAAAAAAAGATAGCTGCAAACAGCCATCTTTTCCTGAATTGTCTGGTCTTCTCTTGTATTTATCTTCTCTTGTATTTATCTTTTCTGTATTTATCTTTTCTGTATTTATCTTTATTGTATCCGTTTTTTCAGTTCTTCTTTCAGATACTCATAACGCAGACGTTTCTCCTCTTTTGAAAAATGTACCTCCCGTTTTTGCAGCGGGTTTCCAACATAAGAAAGCACCTCGTCTCCAAATTGTTCACTCGTAAGATCAAAAACGCAGTCCCCAACCACATTATAACAATGATAATTGCCGTCCGGTCTTAAGATTCCGTAAACATCGCCTCCAAATATATCCTGCGCCAAAAACGCCGTAATGGAGCATTGACCGAATGTCTTGTTTTCTTTCGACCATCTGTCCCTCATTCTCGGTGCGCAGGTATCTGCACACCAGATTTCGGAAAGCAGGTCATAAAGATGCTTCGGATCCTGAATTGATTTATATTCTTCCACAGCGGGCGTAACATCCGCGTTCTGCCAGCCGTAAAAATGATAACTTTTCTGGTTTTCCATATTTTTCACTCCTTTCGATAACAAAAATGATACCAGACTTTTTTCATTCCTTCTTTAAGGCATGGTCTTCCTACTGGAAAAATTGAAATCTATACTTTTATCATATTTGCTTCTATCACTGAATTTATATATGCGAATGTCTTTTCCTTCAGTCCAGCTTGCTCGGCAAACGCTGCAAAGTCACTTACTAAGGCACTGATCTCACTTATGATTTCTTTACAGCGTCTTTTCTTTACGCCCATCTTTGCACCGGCTTTCATGAGGTCCAATAGTCCTATTTCTGTAGTTTTTCCATTCACAGTCATCTGATGTGCACACAGCCATTTGTTAGAAGGATTATAGGAAAATGTAATATCATAGGCTGGAGAGAGCATCCATTTTCCATTTCTGTCCATAAGAAAGGAAATGTTCTTGACGTGGTCATCCTGATTCACTGCCAGACAATTAAATACCATTCTTCTGTAAAATTGTTCAATCTCTTTATATGAAAGCCCTATCTGTTTCATGTACATGGCCGCCAGTTCATATCCACATACTCCCGGTTCCTGATAGCTGAGGTGAGCCAGCGCTCCAAGCGACTGCATGTGAAGTTTCTTTCCATTTTCACGATCAAATCTCTTTGTCATAAAATGGTGCGCACCTTCCAAACTGTATATCCTGCATTCATTCATCGTAATCCCGCAAGCCTTTGCCATGAGATAATACGCATATTCTATTAAGGTATATTCCGGGTCATCCTCAAGTCCATGATCACCATTTTTTAATACATTGTCAAACTTCATCAACCAATAATCATATCCGGAATCCAATTGTATCTGCCCGGAGCGTACTTCATTGGTAGTTTCATTCCATGCAATAAGCGCTTTTGCTCTCGCTCCGCCCGCTGAACTTCCAACCTGAACCAACTGTGAATAAGTGAGACTGTCATTAGCTTTTAATGAAATGTTTTCCCGATGGCTCAGAATATCCGAAGCAAACTTTACCATTTCATTTACATGAATAACCGCATTGATATCCTTAATATCTGCACTTGCCGGAACATATTCAAGCGCACCCATTCCGCGTTTTCCAGTATAACAGAGTCTATCGATTGCAGTAAAGTCCGACAATGATTTTCCATGCGACATAAGCCACTGTTCTATTACTTCGTTACCAAATCTGTCAGGCAGTGAATCCGCCACCAGTCCCGGCAGTCCATAAAAAGGCTCAACAGCAAGTGAAGGGAATTCATAAATATTCCTGTTAAGAGGCATCCTTATAGGAGATAACTCAATTCCACTATCAACAAAATCTTCATCATATTCAAAGGTTGCATATGCTTTTGAGATATCCTGATGAATAATACCAATTCTCGTTCCCCACAAATATACTTCCGCCGTATCATTCATTCTTCATCCCCCCACTTAAAATGATTCCCTCCAGTCTTTCTCCTTACCCGCTGAGGCTTGCTTTCCGTTTGTTTCAGATAATAGACAGGCCTCTTCGTCTGATCCGGAACCAGTAGTTCTATATTATCGCCTAGACCTAATGCAATAATGATCTTAAACAAATTATCAACCTGCACAGATTCCCCTTGTTCCAATCTGGATATGCTTCTCTTTGAAACGCCTGATCTGTCCTCAAGATCCTGTTGTGACATTCCATTCATAATTCTATAGGTTCTTACCTTTTGTCCTAATTCTTTAATATATTCCTGTTCGTTTTTTTGAAATTTCATATTATCACGCCATTTCTGTCTTTTTATTAACTATATTATATATTATTACGCCATATTTGTCTATTTATTTTTTATTATGATTATTTTTTTCTTCTGAATTCCTACACTTATAAAAAAGATAAAAATGTAATCATTCTAATTTCATCTTCTCACCCATAACAAAAAGCTCCAAATACCTATTAGTAAGATCCTCTGAATCTTCTAATATGTACTTAGAGCCTGAATTATCAACCTGCTATTTTACATCTTTTGTCACATATCAATATCTGAGTCCTGCGTTGCTCAAACAACCTCCGCTCCAGCGATCGATCTTTCATTACAGATTATAGTATGCCACGTTTTTTTCCTGTTTTTCCTATAAGCAGGACTGAAATATAATATCCGACATAAACGAACAATCCCATAATAGCAGCATAATCGAGCAAAAACAGTATCAATGGTTCCTCAAAATCAAAGAATACAAAATGATACCGCAGGAGCATATAATTTCCGAAGTCCCGTTTGACAAAAGCATATGCTCCATAGACTGCGATCAAAGCAGCTATTATGCGAAGTATCCATTTGCAGGCTTTCGATGATTTCTTTGTGAGTTTCCTTACCATGCCCATCATTCCGTTCCAGTGCAGACCAAGATGCAGGGAAAGGAACACAAACCCCCAATATGCCGAAAGCATATGAATCGTCTGTGCCGCCTGTCCGCTTCTTATGCCTAAAAAAGAAAAAACGGTACGGGATAGCAGAAAACCGCTGACCATAGAACCACACATGGTGAGCAGTACAAGTACCGCAAGTGCTGTCTGAACAACACGATAAGAGGTATATTTACCCTTACATACACTGCGGCTCCACTTCCGGTTCAAATAATGATGTAAAGCAATCAGAACAAACATTCCGATTCCGAGCCATTCATGGACGGATTCCCCAACGGTGGGATTGCTGCCATACACCAGACTGTACGCCATTAGCATAAGCAGGGTGATGGTCATGAGAATATCGACTGTAATTTTCAACAGTTTTTTCATCATAATTTCCCATTTAATCCAGCGTTCCGTAAGCCTTATCCGTCACGGCTTCGCACCATTCGGTACGGCATTCCTCGCCTGGGACCTCAACTGCAAGGTGTTGGAACCAGCAGTCCTTCGCTGCGCCATGCCAGTGCTTTACGTTAGCAGGAATATTAACTACATCTCCGGGATGAAGCTCCTGCGCCTCTTTTCCAGCCTCCTGATACCAGCCGCGACCGGCAACACAGATCAGCATTTGTC
>CANRMC010000091.1 GCA_947631605.1 uncultured Lachnospiraceae bacterium | reverse complement strand
GACTATGGATGCCAAATATACTTTTAATGCCATTTAAAATTGATTTACCAAATCCTTTTATTTTATCTAGTACCCAATCTTTCGCATTATTAATACCATTCCATAATCCTTGAACTAAATTTTTACCTATATCTAGCATTCCACTAATACCACTTGTAATTCCCTCTTTAACTTTACCAAGTAATTGTTTACCCATATCTAGCATATTACCTAAACCATTGGCTAAACCTTTAACTAATGATGATATTATTTGAGGTATTTTTGAAACTAGTTGTGGAATTGCTTTTATTAATCCCTCTGCAAGTTTAATTGTTAAAGTAATACCTGCCTCAATTAATTTAGGCAAATTATCTGTTATTGCCATAATTAATTTATCTATTATTTCAGGTATTTTATCAATTAAATCAGGCAAGGCATTTATTAATCCATCAGCAAGACCCATTATCAATTGAATACCTGCATCTATTAATAAATCAATATTATCTAATAATGTTGTAACCATAGAAACAACTGCATTAATCATTTGTGGAATTAAAGTAGGTAATTGTTGGGCAATTCCTTGAACTAATGATACTATCATTTGGATACCCATTTGGATAATTTGTGGAAGATTTTGAACTACTGTTGAAATAAACATATTTATTATTTCCATAACAGAGTTCATTATTAATGGCATATTATTTGTTAAACCTTGTACTAATCTTGAAATAATATTGCTTCCTGCTTCAAGAAAAGATGGTAATTGTTCAGAAATACCATCTAATATCATTGGCAATGCCTCAAAAATAGCATCAACAACTTTATCAACTGCATTTAAAACATTATTTACAACACCGCCATTACCTCCACCATCACCAACAAGTGATGAAAATAAATTCATTACCAATTGACTTAAATCTGCACCATCTGTTGCTAATCCTGTAATTAAATTGCTCCATGCGGATTTTGTGGCATTAATAGAACCCTCTATTGTTCCCATTGCTTCTGCCTGTGTTGTTCCTGCAATATTACTTGCTACTTGGATTTCATGGATTGCTTCTGTAATATCCGCAAAATTTGATACATCATATTTTTTACCAGTTAATTTTTCCGCATCCGCCAATAATCTTTCCATTTCAGTTTTAGTGCCACCATAACCGAGTTTAAGATTATCTAACATATTGAATTGACCTTTGGCGAACCCACTATATGCATTTTGAATTGATTGCATATCAGTACCAAATGTATTGGCATTATCAGACATATCTCTAAGTGCTTGGTCAGATAGTTCCGCTGCCTTTTTGGTATCACCATTTAATGATACAATCATACTTTTACTAAAACCTGTTACGGTTTCCATATATTCATTAGCACTCATTCCTGCGGTTTTAAAAGCATCATTGGCATTTTTAATAACTGTATCTTTAACATCATCACCAAATAACTTTTTAACACCACCCTCTAATTGTTCAAATTCACCAAATCCACTAACTGCTTGTTTACCAACTTCTAATAATGTTGTTCCGACACTTTTCATAGCACTTGCTAAACCTTTAACACCTGCAATAATTCCCTCACTAATTAAATTACCTTTAATTAAATCACCTAGTGTTAATGTGCTTTTTCCTGCATTATCTTCTTCATCAGCAAATTCTTTTACTGATTTTTCCAAGTTTTTTGTACTATTTCCTGCTTTATCTAAAACACTATTATTATCTTGAATTTGTTTCGATAAATTAGAACATTCAGTTTTAGCATCATTCATTCTAACGGTATAATCATTTATTTTACGATTATTACTATCATAACTACTTTCGGCTTTGACTAGTTCTTTTTCTAAATCAGCGACAACTTTTTCTTGTTTTGATATTTCAGAATTAGTTGATGTTGTACTGTTCTTCATTTTATCTAGGGCTTGTTTTTCTTGCTCTAATGAACCTTTTAATTTGTCTATTTCACCCTTATTTTGTTTTTGTTGTTCAGTAAAATTTTTAATGGCATCAGCACAGGTTTTAACAACATTTTGTTCTTCATTAAGTTTTTTATTTAAGGCATCATTTTGATTTCTTAAATCAATAACTCTTTGACCATTATTAGTAAATTCAGTTGATACCATTTTTAATTCACTACTAACTGCTTTTAAATTACTATTAATGTTTTTTAAAGCACTTGCATATTCGCTTTCACCAGTTAATTTTACTGTTCCACCAAATGAACTTGCCATGAATACTCACCTCCTAATCTAACCATTCATCATCTTTGGCTTGTTCTTCTTCTAGTTGCTCATAAGTAATTTTTTTCATATCTAAATCATGATAAAATTTATAATGGTTATATAACTTGTTAAACTTCCTTAAAGTCATCCTAAAAACTTCTTTTTCTGTGAAATGTAATTTACAACAACCAATAAATAAGAACCACGAGAAATCTATTTTCCCATCATCTTCTTCCTCGTGGATTACTCGTTTTTTGGTGGTTCATCACCTTTTGTACTGTCTATAACTGTTTGATTTAATTTGTTAGTGGCTTCTGTAATTCCCATTTTAGTAATTAATCTACCTACTTGTTTTTCGGTTAAGAATGGTTTTGGGTCATTTGGATTTTCTTCATTTTCAATATCAATTGCCTCATTAAGCATTGCTTTAATACCAAATATCAATGCTTGTATATCAACTTCGGTTTCTTTTCCATCTTTTTTGCCATCAGTTAATTCACCCCATTTTTTAAATGTTCCATATTGTAATTGAATTTCTTGCATAACATTAAAGTTAAAAACCGCTTTATATTGTTTACCATCAACAGTAAAAACACTTTCTGTTTCTTTCATTTTATTTCCTCCTTTATTTAAAATAAAAAAGGGTAAAGATTAGATTTTTGTACCTAATTCTTTACCCTTTCTTCTATAAGATTTTTTCACTATTTCTTCGAAAAGATTTTAAATTTAAAATTATATTTTTTGATGTTATTCAGCTTTTGTTAGTAAACTATCAAGATACTCACTTGCTTCATCATAAGTAGCAAATGTTTTTGTTTTTGACCATTCCCCATTGGCTTTTTTCATTACTGTACCTTCAACTGAAACAGTAGTAAATTCAACAGACTCACCTTTTGTTTTTTCATCAGGCATAGTTTCTTTAAATTTAACTTTTGATAAAAATTCTACTTTGTATTTATAAACACCTGCAACAATTTTTGTTAAAATTCTACCAAAAGCAATATAAGGTGCTACATCAGTATCTTTTCTTACTACTTCACCCTCTTCGCTAACTTCATGACCTAAAAGTGGCGCTAGAATTTTATCATCATCATCATCTACTGTTATTGTTACTGTACCTTTATTAAATGTGTAATCACTTTCTGCTAATCCATCATCGGCATAAAGTTCTGCACTATTTAATTCTAATGATACTTTACAATCAATTGCTTTACCTAATGACTCAGGTTTCATAACATCTTCATTAGCATCTAATTTTGAAAATCTAAAATTTTTTAATCCAATTCTTGCCATTATATTATCCTCCTTAATTTTTCAAATGTTACAACAAAATGGTGATATTTGGTATCAGGTTCATATAAATCACCATCATCACCCATCCAATCATAATCATTTTGTTTCATAATTTCTTTTATCTTTGATACAATAGGTAAATAATTGCCTTTTGTATATACATTAAAAACTACTGAATTTTTACTATATTCTACATCATTTTCACTACTGAAAAATGGTGTGTTACCATCGTTATAATAAACTATAAAATCTTCACTTTTTCCTGAATAATCCATAAAAGCAACTGGTATTGATTTATTACTTATTTTTAATGAACCTTTAAAAATCTTTTCAATATCTTCATTCATAATCTATCACCCCTTTGGTAAATATTTATCTTGAACTTTGTTCATTTCTTGCTCAATTTCACTTTTTACAAACGATTTTTTAAAAAATGGTTTTCTTTTTTCGCCTCTTGATGTTCCGTGCTCCCTTGCATTTGCAATCAATGGTGCTGGTTTTGATTTATCACCATCAAGATACCCATAAATACCAACTTTGGTATTTATTCCATCATCAGAACTGGTTTTATAAGTTTTTGTAATCTTTAAACATCGTTCTAATCTATCGGTTTTTTTAAAAGACTTCCTCATATTGCTTTTAGCATTATCATAAACTTTTTTAGCACCCGCTTGGGTCATTTCACCAATCATTTGGCTACAACTTGATTGTAACTTTTCAAAACTGGCAATAAGTTCATTCGGAAGTTCTGCTTTAAAATTTGCCATTATTTAGTAATTTCTTTCGCTTGAATTTCAAGTTCAACATTTGCTTCATCAACATTGTTAAGATATTCAATAGTGTAATCTTTGGAATTAAATCTTATATGCATATCTCTTGTTATTGTTACATTTGGATACCTTATAGTGAAATTAGTATATGCTTTTTCAAAATCACTATCGTTTTGGATAAGAGTATATCCTCTAGTGGTCTTTACTTCTGCATAAGTTGTATAAAAAACTGTTTCTTTAACTTCTTTAAACCCTGCACTATCAACAACTTGCTCAATACTTATAATTTCAATTTTTTTATTATATTTTCCTGCATTTATAAGTCTTGTCATAACAAATTCTCTGAGTGTTGGTCTAAAATAGAAGAAACAACTTTATTTATATTGCTTTTATCAACATATAATGCTCTTGTATCATACATATCTTGACACAATACAAATACAACTATAACTAAATCACTATAAGCATCTATATCTTTAATTCCAGTATTATTTTTAATATAATCAATAGCAACATTTAATATTGTATTTAAGTATTTGGTATCCTCACTCGATAATTCACCGCTTATCCTTAAATATCCTTTTAAATCATCAACAGTTATTTCACTAACTTTGGTAATCATTTTATACCTCCTTTGGAAGTCTTGCCCAAACAACCAATTATAATTACTTATTCAGTTTTTAATTCTAAATCAGTTAGTGTTAAAGTTTTGGTAGTCTTACCATCGCTTACAACTTCGATAGTTTGATTTTTATTAGCAATTTGAAGAACAATCAAACCATCTTTTTGGTCAACTGCTACTGGTTTTTTAAGTTTTGCACCATCACCTTTTACTTCACAAGTGATAGTTGTATCGGCTTTTGCTTCGGGAAAATATAATGCAAGAAAATTACCTTTTGCATCCTTACTAAATTCCTCAAAACTTGCAAGATACTTTAAAGACCCTTGAACAGAATTTTCAGGACTAATAGTGATATTTTCTTGAAATTCCTCTACGGTCTTTTCCCCGAGAGTAGTAACAGTTCCAATTGTTACATTTTCTTGAAATTCATTTACTGTTTTATTTCCAAGAGTAGTAACAGTTGCACCATCAGGAACTTGAACCTTTATTTCTTTAAAAACTGCTAACTCACTTTCTAATTTTTCCTTTTCACTTTCTAATTGTGTGATTTGTCTTTGCAAATCATCAGAGGAAGCATCAGATTTATCATATTTTGCAATGATACCTGCTTTTAAAAGCATATCCGATACTTTTTTATCTTTAATATCAATTATTTTGCCTTTACTAGATGTTAAATCACCTGTTGTAAATGCTTTTAATACTTTAAACATAAGTAACCTCCTTAATCAGCGGATTTAATAGAAAGTTTTGCAAGTTTTTGATAATGTTCAACTTTAATATCTGCTTGTAACCAAGCAACAACACCTGTTGCGTGTTGAGTAGCATATTTTTCTCTTAAAACTTGGATTTCTAATTCCTTTGTTGTTTTAAGTGCTAAACCACTAAAATTACCGAAAATAATAGGTGTTTTACCTGCTTCAATATTTGGCATATTGTCAGATACATAAACTGGATAACCTAAAACCATAGCATCAAATTCACCTGTTGGGTCAGGTACAAATAAAGGTCTTTCATTTGCATCTTTTAAAATTTCTAATGCGGTTTCAGTTTCTTGGCTCATTACCCAAATTGACCCTTTTCTAAATGATTGAATAACCTTATTTTTTAATTTTACTAAATCATCATAAGTTATAACTGGACTTTCAAGTTCAAGAACTTGTTTAATATCTCTACAACCTTGGATTTTATTATCAGTACCGTTTAATGCTTCTTTTTCTAAGAATAATTTTACATACTCAGCAATAATGTTAATAACGATATTAACTAAATCAACATCGGTATTATTAACTAATGAATTACCAATTTTTGCTAATGCTCCAATTAAATAATCTTTTAAACTTACAGAACCAAATTTACCTGCTTTTTCAACTAACTCATTAAAATCTTCACCATAAGCAACAGTAATATCATTTCCTTTTTCATCAGCACCATAAACTGGTATATCAAACTCACCTTTTACATTATATTTAGTTGCGTGTTGTAAAATTGGTGACATATTATAAGCGGTCATTATGATTTTATTAGCAATAGTTGTACCAATAATTACACCATTTGAACCTTGTGAAAAATTATTATCTTCTGCTCTTTCACTTAAAACATTGTTTCTAATGAAATTTGCAAATTCTTCTATTTCTCTCTTTTCAATATCTAATGCTCTTTCTTCATCACTCATTGGTTTTCCCTCCTCACTTTTTTCTTCTGGTTTTTCTTCTTCTGTTAATTTACGACTTTTATTTATCTTTTCAACAGTTGCATTGATACTTTCTATATCCTTTTCTAATTGGTCAAATAACTCATTTTCTTCTTGGGTCATTTCTCTTTCTTCTTTTTCGACTTTGTCTACTAAATCAGACATTTCTTTTTGCTTATTTGCTTTCATTTCAGCATATTTTTTTAAACTATTCATTACTTTTCCTCCTTTAATTTTTCTATTCTATCCCTGTAACTGGAATAGTTTATTTTTGCAACTTCCTTTTCAGGTTGTTGTTTGGGCTCATCTTCACGAACTTCCTTATATCCACCACGAACTACTTTTACTTGATTTGATGTATCAATACTTACAACACCATCAGTTATTGTATATGGCATTTTATATATCGTTCCATCTTCTTTGGTAGTTCCATAGACATAAGAGTCATCATAATCTTCTAACCAACCATTTGCAAATGATTGCTTGTATGCACCATTTAAGATTTCTCTTTTTTGTGATGCTGTCATACTCTCAAAATTTTCCTGTTTATATTCAGTTGGATTTTCTTCATTAGAAAAAGAGTTATTTTCAAACTCCTCATTTCTAAATTCTATCTCTTTAACCTCACCATCTCGCATCTCAATACTCGTTCCAATGTATGCGGGTATCTTCGTATCATCAAGGATTGATACTTCAATAAGGTCAATATCTCTTACGGTTCTTTCTATTAAACCGCTATCATTCTTGACTTCATCGGCTTTATTTAAAATAAAACCAAAAGACCAACCTCTTAATTTTTTGGCTTTTGCTTTTTCAACAGTATCAGCATCAGTTATTTCCACTATTGCCCTTAATCCGATATTATCTTCATAAAGGTCAGCGGTGCCATCTTTTGTATTGGCTAATTCTCTATCGTAATTATGATTTAATAATACTTTTATGGATTTATTTTTTTCAATTGCTCTACGAAAGACAGATGGCATAATTCTTTCTATAAATCTATCGCCATTTTTCTTTCTTAAAGGTTTTGAAAATCTTTCAACCGCATTTACATATCCATCAATAATTACCTTATCTTCTCTAACTTGAATTTTCATTGTTTTCACCTCCATTCTGATAAACAACCTCACCATCTTTATAAACTAAATTATTTGGATTGACATTGGTATCAGTAATTTTGTTAGTGTTAGGTGTATAAAATTTCTTGGTTTTAGTATTATACAATACATTAGCAAGGTTCATTTTAATTACATCTAATCCCTCTATTGCATCATAATCTTCTTCTGCTCTAATTTCATTAGTTCCTAACCATCCAGTATCAGATGCAATTTTATATGCTTCATATCGTTCTTTTAATGAACCCCTAGTAATCTTCTTAGTGTCAAATGCAAAATAATAACTGCCTTTTTCATCTTCTAATAAAAAGTTTTTATTTAAAGCACTTTCAATTGCACTAATGATTGGCATTACTGCATCTTTTACTGTTTCATCATAATTTGATGATATATGAAACACATCATTTATATCTTCTTTTAGAGTTTTCTTTCTCTCATTCATTTGTAATTCTACCGATGAATTAGAACCCTCTTTAAATTCCAATCCATCATTTAAAATAATTACATTTTCTTCATCATTTCCATAATAACTATGCCATGCCTGTTTTAATTTCTTCATTGCTTCATCAGTTAATTTTTTTGTTGATTGTAGAAAACCTTTTTTACCTCCACCTTTTTTTACCAATCCTAATTCATAAAGAATAGTAGTAAAAGATGTTTCAAGTGATTTTGATATTTCCTTTACAACACTTACACCTGTTGCACCATCTGTTGTATTTCTTAAAATTGTTAGAAAGTTATATGTTTCATACTCTTGACCATTTACTTCATATTTAATATCTTTGAAAATTGGATGAGTATTTTTCAAAACAGATAAATTCATAGGGTCAACATATCTTATAGATTTAACCTCATTTTTAGATTTTTCTATAAATATATAAGCACCTTTGTCAATAAGATAATCTCTTGCCATTGCTTTTTTTAATTGAAACGGGTCTAATGTATCGCCAGTATCCTGATTTAATATATTGGTTCTATTATCATCTAATACTTCTGATACTTTCATCTTACCATCGACTATCTCTTGCTTATAAAATCTTATTGGTAACATTGCAACCAAAT
>CANRMC010000090.1 GCA_947631605.1 uncultured Lachnospiraceae bacterium | reverse complement strand
CATTGACGGTTTTGCCCGGCTTATGAATCAGCGTGCGGAGTCTCTTGGGTGTGTGAATACACATTTTGTAAATCCTCATGGACTTCACGACGACAACCATTATACCTGTGCTTATGACATGGCGCTGATCGGGCGTGCGGCTTACAGTATTCCGGAGTTCCGGCAGATGGCGGGAACCCAGACCTATACGATTCCCCCTACCAACCTGAAAGAGTCACGGGAACTGTGGCATAATGACGGAATGCTTTTTTCCAGTAATAAATTTTATTATGAATACTGTACCGGCGGAAAAACCGGTTATACCGATATGGCAAAAGGAACCCTCCTCACCTATGCGGAGAAGGACGATAAACGTTTCATCTGTGTAGTGCTGAACGGCGTACCTTCGGCAGAGACTTTTTATGATACTATCCGCCTTCTGGATTTTTGTTTTGATAACTATGAGCAGGTTTACCCTCTGGAACATTTTTCCTTTGGCGGTGAAAATACAGAAGCCTCCTCCATTCTTTCCAATTACTACGCCGGACTGGAACATGACATGCCGGCGTTGTCCGTAGATTCGAAATACTCTTTTTATTTTCGGACTGGTATTAATATAGAAGAAATAGAAAAAAAATTTATTTATTACGACAATCCGGAAACTAATGTCGTCGGCACCCTGCAATTTTTCTATCAGGGACTAAAGCTCGGAGAAACCAATATCATTTCTGAGAACTTTATTCCAAAATCTATTCAGGCATCCACCGACGCTGCCAGCCGGCAGAAAACCAGACAGAAATACCGACGGATCTTAATCGTCCTAATAATCATTATTATTGTTCTGCTCATCATTCTCATCCGCCTCAGAAAAATGCGGCGACCGAGAAAGCGGCGAAGGAACACAAGATATTATCCAAAAAAGAAACCCGTACAGAAAAAACCAATGCGATAGGTATCAGGAGGTCGCTATGCAGGAAGAAAAAAAAGATATTTCCATAATCAAAAAAGCAAATGATGATATGCTGGCTTATTTTAACCAAAACTATAATACGGACTTGGATTCCATCCGCGCTCTGGAAACAGAGCTTATGGAAGTCAATGTACGGCTGGATGAATTAAATAAAACAAGGAATATCTATTCCTTTACAACAAATTCCAGAAAAAATGTATTCAGCCCGATCATCAGCGATACCGTTGAAAATACAAGGGAAGCTGAGATTTCCGCTCAGATTACGGATCTGGAACTTGCAAAAACTTCCTTAGAAAATAAGATTGATGTTCTGAGAACGGAACTGAAGTTCTTAAAAAAACAGCTGACCGTCCTTAAAAATGCTAACGCCTCCATACAGGCGCTCTCCTCCTCTCCTGCTCTGGCAGAAGCAGAGGAACAAGACAGCTCGGATGCCTTTCAATTTGTAAATGAGGAGAATAAGACCGTTGATACCGTTTCTCATGGAACGAATATTTTAATGCTGGAGGCATTTGATAAAACATATCTTGCCACAATGCTGGACAAGAAAGTTAAAAAGGACCTGCAGATTGCCCGGCACAAACTGGAGCTTCTTTCCTACCTGATCTCTTCCGATCCGGAACGGGCGAAACTTACGGTAAATGATATTCTCTCCCACTTTGATAAAACAGATGAGACGCTCAATCTTCTTTTTAAGAAGCTTTATTATGATTTTGATTCTTCCAAGCCGATCTGGATAATCCTTGATAATTTTGTCATGGCAAACAGGGACAACCATCCGGAATGTGTGCTGGAAGCTGATATACAATGTCTGGACTACGAACAAAATATCAGTTATATCAAATCCCTTTCGTTAATTATGCTGCTGGATATTTTCTTTGATAACATTTTCAAACATTCCAACGCAAACTGTATCGTACTGAAAGTTTTGATCAGCGAAACAATGGTTGAGGTTTACATTAATGACGACGGTGTAGGAATTCCAGGGGATTATTATACAAAAAGCATATGGTACAGCAGCCTTCATAAGGCTCATGAAATCATCTATCTTCTGGATGGAACCCTTGCTATTACCGGGGATTATACAACCGGAACAACCATACGGTTTTCCTTTTCTGCAAATTAAAAAACTGCTTATATTAAATAATTTTAGGAGATAATCGACATGAAACAGAAAATAACACAACTGCTGGAACAAAATATAGAAGGAATGTCGGCGGAGGAGATTTCGTCTCTGATAGAAATTCCGCCGAAAGCAGAGCTTGGCGACTTTGCCTTTCCCTGCTTCCGATTGGCGAAGACCATGCGGAAAGCGCCGCAAATGATTGCAAGTGAGATCAAAGAAAAGATCGGTACGGTTGATTTTATTGACGATATTCAGGTCCAGGGCGCTTACCTGAATTTCTTCCTTAACAAATCCATGTTTGCTGCCTCCGTTATTGAGACAGCAGTCAAAGATGATTTTGGCTCTTCTTCTACAGGTGATAATAAAACTATTTGTATAGACTATTCTTCGCCTAATGTTGCCAAAAATTTTCATGTGGGACATTTACGTACAACTATTATTGGAAATTCTCTCTATAAAATATTCTCCAAACTGGGATACCATGTAATACGAATCAATCACCTTGGCGATTGGGGAACACAGTTTGGCAAACTGATAGTTGCTTATAAAGCATGGGGAAACGAAGACGCAGTAAAAGAAAACGGTGTTTCAGAGCTGATGAAACTCTATGTGCAGTTCCACAAGGAGGCCGAAGAAAAACCGGAACTTCTGGACGAAGCCAGAGCATGGTTCAGCAAAATGGAACAAGGGGACGAAGAGGCGCTTCGTATCTGGCAATGGTTTGTTGAAATCAGTTTGAAGGAATACAAACGGACTTATGAACTGCTCGGTATGGATTTCGATTATTTCATGGGCGAAAGTTTTTATCGGGATAAAACGGCTGATGTAGTGAATCGATTGACGAATGCCGGCCTGCTTACGGAAAGTGAAGGCGCCAAGATTGTTGATCTGGAAGCATATAATATGAGTCCTTGTCTGATCTTAAAGAATGACGGAAGTTCGATTTATGCTACCAGAGATATTGCCGCTATCTTCTATCGCAAAGAAACTTATAACTTTGTTAAATGTCTGTACGTCACCGGACAGGAACAAAAACTTCATTTTGCTCAGGTCTTTAAAGTTGTGGAACTTCTTGGTAACGAATGGGCAAAGGACCAGCTTGTTCATATTCCTTATGGTCTTGTCAGTCTCGAAGGTGCAAAGCTTTCCACGCGGGACGGAAATGTCATATATGCAGAAGATATTCTTCTGGAGGCAATTGATAAAATCAAAGAAATCATCGAGGAAAAGAATCCGGAACTTCCTGATAAGGAATCCGTTGCAAAAACAGTCGGCGTGGGTGCAGTTCTTTTTAACGATCTTTATAACCAGCGCATTAAAGATGTATCCTTTAAATGGGAGAAACTTCTGAATTTTGACGGAGAAACTGGTCCTTACGTTCAATATACCTACGCACGCTGCGCCAGCATTTTACGCAAAGTTGAGGATTTTGATATTTCAGTGTCGATTGATTATTCTCTCATTACAGACGACGCTTCGATTGATATTTTAAAAGAGATTTCTCGTTATCCACAAGTCATTCTGGATGCCGCTGAGAAATATGAGCCTTGTGTCATTGCCAGATTTGCCGTTGATGTTGCGCAGGCATTTAACCGCTATTATAATGCAACAAGAATTAATGTCGAAGATTCCGCTTTAAGAAATGCCCGTTGTAAAATTGTTTATATTACAATGAAGGTCATTAAAGACGCCTTGGAGCTGCTCGGAATCGGTTGCGTGGAAAAAATGTAATTTGTTAATGTTTCACGTGAAACATTTTAATTGCAGTTATTTTATAAATTGTTTAACTGACAAATTATTTATTGAAAATCATATTGCTAAAAAGGAGAATGTTTCACGTGAAACATTCTCCTTTTTTACTGAAAATACATATCTTGTGATACAGAATTTTTTTCTTCCATATCTAGTTATGGCATTTTAAAATAAAAAGTGATATACTGGAAATCAGAAACATACTTGAAAGAAATATATTATTGGAGATTTTACAATGGGACGAATTATTGCGATTGCAAATCAGAAAGGTGGTGTTGGAAAAACAACCACCTCTATTAACCTCGCCGCGTGTCTTGCGGAAAAAGGAAAAAAAGTTCTGGCTATAGATATGGATCCACAGGGAAATATGACCAGCGGCTTGGGTGTAGATAAGAATCATTTAGATTTTTCTGTATATGACGCGATGTGCAACAACTGCAATCTGGGAGAATGTATGAAGATTAATGTTGTTCAAAATCTGAATCTGCTTCCGTCCAGTCGGGAACTGGCAGGTGCAGAAGTGGACTTTATCGACACTCCGGACAAGCAATATATATTAAAAAATCTAATCAAGAATATACGAAGAAAATTTGATTTTATTATCATTGACTGTCCGCCGGCGCTGGGTATTCTTACTGTAAATGCAATGACTGCGGCAGATACCGTCATTGTACCGATACAATGCGAGTTTTATGCCTTGGACGGTCTGACACAGTTAATCTACACCATAGATTTAATAAAAAAGAAACTGAACAAACATCTGGAAATAGAGGGTGTTGTCTTTACCATGTTTGACGCAAGAACCAATCTGTCCCTGCAAGTTGTAGAAAACGTTAAAGATAATCTGGATCAAATTATTTATAAAACCATTGTTCCGAGAAATGTGCGGCTCGCAGAGGCTCCTAGCTTCGGTTTACCGATTAATTTATACGATTCAAAATCAGCAGGCGCAGTCGCATATCGAGAACTTGCGGATGAAGTTATCAACAATAAATTGTTTCAAAGTTAAAAATAATGTTGATAACTAGGCAGTTTTGTTCAAAAAACTGTTGATAGTTTACATAATAGGAGGATAAGATGGCAGGAAAAAGAGGATTAGGACGCGGATTAAATGACCTGATTCCAACTGATGACGATAAGACAAAATCAAAATCCGCATCAACAGCAAAAACAAAAACCGTCACAAAAACGGTTACCAAGGAAGTAATAAAAGAAGTTGAGAAAAAAGTCAAACTATCAGAGATAGAACCAAATCAATCTCAGCCGCGAAGAAACTTTAATGAAGACTCTTTGGCAGAACTTGCAGACTCTATCAAACAATTCGGTATAATAGAGCCTCTAATAGTTACAAAAAAAGAGGGTTATTATGAACTGATCGCAGGAGAGCGGAGATGGCGGGCAGCACGCCTTGCCGGTTTAAAAGAAGTTCCTGTTGTGATTAAAGATTATTCCCCGCAGGAAGTGGTAGAGATTGCTCTGATTGAAAATCTTCAGCGGGAAGATCTGAATCCGATCGAAGAAGCTATTGCATATGAAAGACTTATTTCAGAATTTAAATTGAAACAGGATGAAGTGGCAGAACGGGTTTCAAAAAGCCGATCTACAATTACAAACGCCCTCCGTCTCCTGAAACTGGATACGCGCGTGCAGCAAATGCTGATCGACGATATGCTTACTACCGGTCATGTGCGTTCCCTGATTTCTATCGAAGATCCTGAGCTTCAATATGAAACCGCTCTCTTAATTTTTGATCGTAAGATGTCCGTTCGGGAAACAGAAAAGTATGTAAAACATCTTCTTTCCAAAAAAGAAAAACCTGAGGAAGAAGCGGCCGCTTCTTCGGATTATTCTTTTCTTTATAATGAAATTGAAGAAAATCTCAAAAATGTATTAGGGACAAAGGCGAAGATAAAATTCAAGACGCCGGATCGGGGAAAGATCGAAATTGATTATTATTCTTCGGATGACTTAGACCGGATCGTACATATGCTCTATAACGCAAAATAGGAGAAAATCAATGATATTAACGAAAGCATTTGGGATAAAACTTGAAATTATTATCCTGATTCTGCTCATACTGATCATAGCTCTGGGTATTATGCTCTTTTTTACCGTGCGGAAACTGGATTATATCAGTGAAAAATATAATTTTATAATGAGCGGAAAAAAAGGGAAAGATTTAGAGAAGATCATTGTTACCAGATTTAAGGAAATGGACAAGGTAAAAGCAAACGAACGGCGGGTTACAAAAGAACACAAAGAAATGAAAGCCCGCATATCTGTCTGTTTCTGCAAAATGGGTTTGGTAAAATATGACGCTTTTAACGATCTGGCAGGAAAGCTCAGTTTTTCTCTTGCGCTTTTAAATGAAGATAATACCGGCGTGGTACTGAATTCCATGCATTCCAAAGAAGGCTGCTTTACGTATGCAAAGGAGATCATAAAGGGAGAATCCTATATCGCACTTTCCGAAGAAGAAAAAGAAGCGATTCAAAAGGCCATGACGGTAGAAGAGGAGATTCAAAAACTGACTCAGGCTCCGGAAGAAGACCTTTTTGATATTGATTGATTAAATTTTCAGGTTTATCTTGAATTTTGTAAAAAAATATATATGATAGAAGAAAGATAAAATGCGTCTATAAACTACATTTTGTTGATTTCAGGAGGATACCATGTTAGACATAAAATTTTTAAGAGAAAATCCGGAACTCGTAAAAGAGAATATAAAGAATAAATTTCAGGATAATAAAATTCCTTTAGTAGACGAAGTTATTGAATTAGATGCGAAGTCGCGGGCAACCCAGAAGGAAGCGGATTCCCTGAGAGCAGAAAAGAATACGATTTCCAAACAGATCGGCGCATTTATGGCAAAGGGAATGAAAGATGAAGCCGAGGAATTAAAACAAAAAGTCGCTCAAAATGCGAAACGCCTCGCTGAACTGGAAGTTGCTGAACCGGTACTTCAGGAAAAAATTAAAAAAATCATGATGACAATTCCGAATATCATTGACGCTTCCGTACCGATTGGAAAGAACGATGAAGAGAATGTGGAGGTCGAAAGATTCGGCGAACCTGTAATTCCGGATTTTGAAATTCCTTATCATTCTGAAATCATGGAACATTTAAATGGTCTTGACTTAGACAGCGCACGAAAAGTAGCCGGTAACGGTTTCTACTATCTGATGGGCGATATTGCGCGGCTTCATTCCGCTGTCATTTCCTACGCAAGGGATTTTATGATCGACCGGGGATTTACTTACTGCGTTCCTCCGTTTATGATCCGAAGCGATGTCGTAACCGGCGTTATGAGTTTTGATGAAATGGACGCCATGATGTATAAGATCGAAGGCGAAGACCTTTACCTGATCGGCACCAGCGAACATTCCATGATTGGAAAATTTATCGATACCATGATACCGGAACAGGAACTTCCGTATTCTCTGACAAGCTATTCTCCTTGTTTCCGTAAGGAAAAAGGCGCTCATGGTATTGAAGAACGGGGTGTCTACAGGATCCACCAATTTGAAAAGCAGGAGATGATCGTTATCTGCAAGCCGGAAGAATCCATGGACTGGTTCCACAAACTGTGGCGCAATACAGTAGATTTATTCCGTTCTCTGGATATTCCTGTACGGACGATCGAATGTTGTTCCGGTGATTTGGCGGATTTAAAAGTAAAATCCTATGATGTGGAAGCATGGTCCCCACGACAAAAAAAATATTTTGAAGTAGGAAGCTGCTCCAATTTGGGAGACGCACAGGCAAGAAGACTGAAAATCAAAGTCCGCGGCGAAGACGGTAAAAAATATCTTGCTCATACTCTGAATAATACGGTTGTCGCACCTCCGCGGATGCTGATCGCATTTCTTGAAAATAATCTGAATGCTGACGGAAGCGTGAACATACCGGAAGTTTTACGTCCTTATATGGGAGGAAAGGATCGGATTCAATAAATCATTTTCCTGCATATTATAATGAAGAGGAAGGAGGCCTATTATGCATAAATATTTACGCGCCATCGGTTTCAGTAAAATTAAATCCAGAAAACAGCTTGAAAGTATTTACCATGATACGCTTTCTTCACCGAACCGGAAGACCGCCACCGTGATCGGGGCAGATACCACGCTGATCCAGATTGACAAAAATTTCGGTGCAGGCGTCGGTATTTCCTTAGTGGGTGAAATTGATTCTTCCGGCTCTTTATCCATTGAACACTATTTCCCTTACGTCAGGGCAAATGTGTATGAAACATATGAAGATATCAAGGTAGAGCAGCATTGTGACAAAGAATCTTATGCCGGTATTATTGATGACATTAATATGTCTGTGATCTTCTATGTCCAGAATATTGCCGACTATGCAAAGCTGGTCTGGTTTAACACGCGAAAAAATATAAATGCGGTTATGCTGTCCGCCCTTTCCAATGAGGGAACTATATTGATCCCTCTGAATAAAACAAGCGCCGACCTCAAAATCGAACGGCGTGAAATGAAAAATAACATGCGTCTGGTAAAAGAAGCAAAACGTGGAGACGCGGACGCCATAGAACATTTGGTACTTCAGGATATTGATCTGAAAAATGATATAAACCGGAGAACCTATCATGAAGACGTCTTATCCATTGTAGATACTTCCATGATCCCGTATGGCGTTGAATGTGAAAATTATGAGATCATCGGAACAATCCTTCATGTAGAACCGATTGAAAATGTAGTTACCCATGAATTATTATATAATATGGACTTAATCTGCAATGAATATATGATTAATGTCTGTATCAACAGTCAAGACTTGAACGGAATTCCGGCTGAGGGCAGAAGATTTAAGGGCGTGATCTGGCTCCAGGGATACCTCTGTATGTAATAAACAAAGGTTTTCCTTGACTATTTTCCTTTCTTTTAATAAAATTTATATTGTGGT
>CANRMC010000089.1 GCA_947631605.1 uncultured Lachnospiraceae bacterium | reverse complement strand
AGGTGCCTGCAATGCTTACGATGGTAGGACTTGCGGACCGCTACAAGGCATATCCGCGGCAGCTTTCCGGTGGTGAGCAGCAGAGAGTGGCGCTGGCAAGAGCGCTTGTCAATAAACCGGATATCATTCTTGCCGATGAGCCGACCGGAAATCTGGATCCGAAGAATTCCTGGGATATCATGAATCTTCTGGAGGATATTAATTCCAAGGGTACGACGGTGGTTGTAGTTACACATAACAAAGAGATTGTTAACGTCATGAAGAAACGGGTAATTACCCTGAAAAAGGGCGTTATCGTAAGCGATGTACAAAAGGGTGGGTATATAGATGAGGATTAGTTCAGCATGGTATAGTTTCAGACAAGGTTTAAAAAATATCAGGAGGAATCTGCTTTTTTCACTTGCATCCATCGGAACCATTGTTTCGTGTCTGTTTCTGTTCGGCTTATTTTACTGCGTAATTTTGAATTTCCGTTCAGCGATGCAGTCGATTGAGAATACGATCTCCATTTCCGTATTTTTCGACGCCGGCATTTCCGATGAGAATATCACGTTGATCGGCGAGCAGATAAGGACCAGAGAAGAGGTAAATACCTTGGATTTTGTTTCGGCAGAAGACGCATGGATCAAGTTCTCGGAAGAGAATTACGATGATCCGGAAGCCGCCAGAGAAGCATTCGGAGACGATAATCCTCTGGCAAATTCCGCTTCTTACACGATCACATTGAAGGACGTCAGCAAACAGGCGGAATTCGTAAGCTTTCTGGAAAGCCTGCAGGGCGTAAGAAAGGTAAAGAGTTCCAAGTATACGGCGGACAGCGTATCGGCGCTGAATTCCGTTGTAGGATACGCTTCTTTTGGAATCATTATCATTCTGCTTCTTGTATCAATCTTCCTGATCAGTAATACGATCACGATCGGTATTACAGTGCGGCGTGAGGAAATTAAGATCATGAAGCTTATCGGCGCTACGAATTTCTTTGTCCGTTCACCGTTTATCGTAGAAGGTGTGCTTATCGGACTGGTGGGTTCGGCGCTGCCAATGGCGCTTCTATACTATCTGTACGATATGGTTATTAATTACGTGGTCGGCAGATTCTCTATCATACAGAACTTATTTGCATTTATTCCGGCAAAAGAACTGTTTACTACGCTGATCCCGGTTTCACTGGCAATCGGCGTCGGTATCGGTTTTCTGGGAAGCTGGATCACAACAAGAAAACATTTGAAAGTATAGTTATTTGATCCCATTGGATCAGAGGAGGGATGTTACTTGAACATTCACTTTAGAAAAAGCTATATTGCAGTTTTACTTGCGGTCGTCATGACCGCAGGTTCTGTTTATGCGACCTCCATTGAGGAGATTCAGCAGCAGCAGGAGGAAACAAGGTCTAAGAAACAGGAAGCGGAGACACTGCTTTCCGACTTGCAGAGCCAGCAGTCGGATATTCTGGAATCCGCAGAAGAAATCGATGCGAAGATTCAGGAATTTCAGTTGAAACTGAATCAGATTACAGAGCAGCGGGATGAAACGCAGAAATCAATAGATAATACACGGGTACAGCTGGAGGAAGCGAAAGAAAAAGAAGCGGCTCAATATGAGCTTTTGAAACAGCATATTCAGAACGCTTACGAAAACAGTACCTATACGTATCTGGACGCATTTATGTCAGCGGTCAATTTTGCAGATGTCATGAACAATGCAGAATATGTGGAACAGGTGAATAATTATGATACCGCTGTCTTAAATGATCTGATCGATACCAGAACCCTGATCGCAAATAAGGAAGCAATGCTGAATGCCAGTATAGAGGCTCTGGATGAGCTGGAAGCGGAATACGCTGACGAAGAGGAGGCGCTTCAGATCCTCTATGACGGCAAGCAGGTTCAGATTGATAATTACAATGAAAGTATTGAGAAGACCGAGGAACTGATCGAACGCCTGAATCAGGAGGAGCTGGCTCAGGAGGCCCAGATCGCGGCGTTAGAAGCTGCGGCAAGAGACGCCGCCCTTGGAGGAATCACAGGACCTACAGAATATACGGGAGGCGCTTTTTCATGGCCGATGCCTACCAGCACTTATATTACGTCTCCGTTTGGACCGCGAAGAAGCCCGACGGCAGGCGCAAGCTCTAATCACAAGGGCGTAGATATAGCCTGTCCGACCGGAAGCAATGTTATTGCCGCTGCAGGAGGCGTGGTTATTTATGTGGGATATATGTCCTCCGCCGGAAATGCAGTCATTATCGACCATGGAAGCGGTATCACGACCTGTTATTATCATCTCTCCATGCCTTTGGTTGAACCGGGACAGACGGTTTCGCAGGCGCAGACCATTGCGCTTTCCGGAAGCAGCGGGGTTACCACAGGACCGCATTTGCATTTTTGTATCAGAATTAACGGCGTATATGTTGATCCGATGAGCTACTACTAATCAATGGTGAAGGATATGATTTATAAGAGGGGTATCCATATAAACATGGAAGATATGGAATAAGGACAGAAGGAAAGGGATAGCAGAATGAAGTTATGGAATAAAAAAGCAGCGGCGTGGCTGCTCGCAGGTACAATGACGGTTCTTATGTCCGGCTGCAGCTCTGATATGCCGGGCGGACAGGGCGGTTTTAACGGTAAGAATACGGAAAGCAGCGGTTCCGGAGACAGCACAGAAAGTTCGGAACCTTTTGATATTCATTCCGATGAAGTCGAGAAAAAAACAGATGAAATTGAGCGGATCATCGATAATTATTTTTATTTTGAACAGGATGACGCAAAACGGGAAGAAAGTTATTATGATGGTCTGATGGACGGCTTAGAAGATCCGTATTCCGTTTATTATACCAAGGAAGAGTACGACCAGCTTATGGAAGACGATGAGGGCGTATATGCAGGCGTCGGCGCTGTTGTTTCCAAGAATCTGGATACACAAATGGTATATGTGGTGCGGCCGATTATCGGCAGTCCGGCAGAAAAAGCCGGTCTTCTACCGGAGGATGTGATCGTTGCGGTGGATGACGTCGATGTTACTGCCGATATGGAGCTGGAAGAAGTTGTAGATATGATCCGGGGCGAGGTAGGAACGACCGTTACCCTTACCATATATCGGGAAGGAGAATCCGATTATCTCTACATTGACCTGACGAGAGAAATGGTGGAAAATGTAACGGTTACGTCCGAAATGCTCGAAAATAACATCGGTTATATCAAGGTAGAAGAATTTATCGAAAATACGCCGGATCAGTTTCATCAACAATTAGACGCATTAGTGGCCGGGGGAGCGCAAAGCCTGATCATTGATATGCGTGATAATCCGGGCGGTCTGGTAACCGCAGTAACAGATATGTGCGATTATATCATTCAGGATGACGCAGGCGGCGACGGCCTTATCCTTGCAACTAAGGATAAGAACGGAGAGTCCATGGAAGAGTGGCATTGCAAGGACGGTCATTCCGTTGATCTTCCGATGGTGGTGCTCGTAAACGGAAACAGCGCCAGCGCCGCGGAAATCTTTACCGGCTGCATGAAAGATTACGGACTGGCGACTATCGTTGGTACAAATACCTACGGAAAAGGAATCGTTCAGTCTGTCATACCGCTTTCCGACGGTTCCGCGATCAAGATCACGATCGCAAAATATTTTACTCCGGGCGGCAACGATATTCATCTGGTAGGAATCGCACCGGATGTGGAAATAGATCTTCCGGATGAACTGAAGACTAAGGTTACGATCCCGCATGAAGAAGATACCCAGCTGCAGAAGGCAATCGAAGTTTTGACAAAGTAGCATTGAAAATACAGGAAGGAGACGAAGATGAGCAAGGAAATGATCATTGTCCTCGATTTTGGCGGACAATACAATCAGCTGATCGCAAGACGTGTCAGAGAGTGTAATGTTTATGCTGAAGTTATGCCCCATACTACGAGTCTGGAAAAGATTCGGGAAATCAATCCGAAAGGAATCATTTTTACCGGAGGACCGAACAGTGTCTATGCGGAAGATTCTCCGAGATATTCCGAGGAGATTTATAAGCTGGGGATTCCGATACTGGGAATCTGCTACGGTTCCCAGCTTATGGCGTACCAGTTGGGAGGAACGGTAAAAACAGCTCCGGTCAGCGAGTATGGAAGGACAGAAGTAGAGGTTGACATTTCCAGTCCGGTCTTCCGGAATGTATCTGAAAAAACCATCTGTTGGATGAGCCATACGGATTATATCGCAAACGAGCCGGAGGGGTTCCGGATCACGGCACATACGCCGGTCTGTCCGGTTGCCGCCATGGAATGTCCGGAGCGGAAGCTGTATGCGACGCAGTTCCACCCGGAGGTTATGCATACCGCCGAGGGACAGCAGATGATCCATAATTTTGTATATAACGTCTGTAACTGTAAAGGAGACTGGCGGATGGATTCTTTCGTGGAAACCACGATCCGTGAACTCCGGGAGAAGATCGGCTCCGGCAAGGTGCTGTGCGCTTTGTCCGGCGGCGTGGATTCTTCCGTGGCAGCCGTCCTTCTTTCCAAAGCTGTCGGTAAGCAGCTTACCTGCGTTTTTGTTGACCACGGTCTGCTCCGGAAAAACGAAGGGGACGAAGTAGAAGCGGTCTTCGGTTCGGAAGGTCCATATGACCTGAACTTTATCCGTATCAACGCGCAGGAACGGTTTTATGAAAAACTGGCAGGCGTTACGGCACCGGAGGAAAAGCGGAAGATCATCGGCGCGGAATTTATTTCCGTTTTTGAAGAAGAAGCAAAGAAGATCGGCGCTGTGGACTATCTTGTGCAGGGTACCATTTATCCGGACGTCATCGAATCCGGCCTCGGCAAGTCCGCAACGATTAAGAGCCACCACAATGTGGGCGGCCTGCCGGAGCATGTGGATTTTAAGGAGATCATAGAACCGCTCCGACTTCTATTTAAGGACGAGGTGCGGAAAGCCGGTCTGGAGCTTGGCATTCCGGAATATCTGGTGTACCGCCAGCCGTTCCCGGGACCGGGACTCGGAATCCGGATCATCGGCGACATCACCGCCGATAAGGTCCGTATCGTTCAGGACGCCGATTACATATACCGGGAAGAAATCGCAAAAGCCGGTCTTGACAAGAAACTTGGACAGTATTTTGCCGCCCTTACTAACATGCGTTCCGTAGGTGTCATGGGTGACGAGCGGACTTACGATTCCGCCATTGTGCTGCGGGCGGTCAACACTTCGGATTTTATGACGGCGGACTGCTCGGAAATACCGTTTGCGGTATTACAGCGGGTGATGACACGGATCATCAACGAAGTGAAAGGCGTGAACCGGGTAATGTATGACCTGACCAGTAAGCCGCCGGGGACGATTGAGTTTGAATAGCGGACATAAAGACCGGAAATCCTTATTTTATGCGGGTTTCCGGTCTTTATTTTTACTCCGTGACACTAATATGACACTGAAAATTTAAGGTTTGTACTTTTATTACCCATATTTCACTATTTTGGTGGTTTTATGCTTCCGGCCTCCGCAGGCGGTTTAATTCCTCGGCAAGCTTTGTATCTTTGTCTGGATAAAGATGTGAATAGGTATCTAAGGTTGTCTTTACGGACTCATGTCCTAGCCTGTCTGCAATTTCTAATGGTGCAAATCCAAGCTCGATCAGCATGCTTGCATGAGAATGTCTCAGATCATGAACCCGTATTTGTGGAAGGCCTGCTTTTTCGGCTCCTCTTTTAATTTCTTTATCCAATGCTGATTTAGTAAAATAAAATATTCGATCACCATTCTCAATCCCATATAGCATCGATATGTAGTCTGTTATGTCATTATACAAAAAGTCCGGAATCGCAATACACCGTTTTGCTTTCGGCGTCTTTGGCTCTAGGAACAGCTCTTCCCCTTTTATTTTTGCATAGTTTTTATTTATGTCTATTCTTTTTGTCGGAAGAATATCAGCCGGCGTTAGTGCTAACAGTTCGCCGGAGCGGATTCCCGTATAAAATAGGATATCGAATGCGAGCTTGAGAGAAGACTTTTGGAGAACAGATGAAAATTTTTCGTACTGCTCCTGCGTCCAGATGTTCATTTCCTCAGCATTGCTTTTTCCCATACTGCCAGCAGCTTTACATGGGTTAAAGGCAAGCCGGTAATGCGCTACAGCATAATTCAACAAAGCGGACATTTGGTTATTTACCGTTTTTAAATATGTTTGAGAGTAAGGCTTTCCGTCTTCATCACGATATGAGATCAGTTCATTTTGCCATTTTCTGATCTTGATTGTGTCTATATCGCAGACCTTCAGCTTTCCGAAGTAAGGCAGCAGCTTCCCTTCGATGATAAACCATTTGTTTTCCATGGTTGTCGGTTTTAGACGATGTTCCATATCTTCCATGTAGTTCTCAACTAGGCTGCTAAACATGATATCACTTGTCGTGTTCTGCTGATCCATATAGGAGCGTTCATATTCTTTCGCCTCATGCTGGGTTCTGAATCCTCTTTTGCATATCTGCCTTTTTTCGCCGGTCCAATCAGTCACATAAAACTTTGCCCTCCAGCGTATGGTTTTTCCGTCCTTAAGTGTGTATTTGTAAGCTGGCACTAAAATCACCTCAATATTAGTTCGTTGTACGCAAGTGGTCCCCATCTACCACACTGATCTTTTTACAGGTATTGCATTTATGGGTTTTTTGAATTCTTAGAAGTGATGTTTTTGAGTTGCAGTAAGGGCAAGTGATCACATAATAACCGATTAAATTGAGCAAACCTACTGCTATAAAGAACGCTGCAATACATATAGTAAGAAATGCTTTCGGCAATCCAAGTTTTATAATACTTAGAATAATAAATGCTATTCCTAAAATAAGAACAACCGCTCCAAAAACCTTGCTCTGATGTACCTTGCCGAGTTCTGTAAAATTATTGTTTTTTGGTTGCGGATTTATAGGATAACCGCAATTAGGACAAGCTTCCGCTGTGTCTGATACCTTTTTTTTGCACTCTGGACATTCAATCAATGCCATAAGATCTTCCTCCTATTGTTTATTTTTTTTGGTATATATGTTCCTTCGGTACCACTCGAAGGATATTATTTTAAAGGCAGCTTCCTTCGCTCGCCTGCTGCAACAGGCGTTTCAGTATAGAGCAGCTGTTCTTTTAACAATTCTTTCGCTTTTCCGATGATGATGTCTTGATTATCTACATTTAAGGATCTAAATGTTGTTAATATCTTGTCTTCGGAAGGTTCTAATTTTTTTTGCATTTCCGGAAAGAATTCTCGGATTTCAGCTTCCAGTTCAGGACCAAAACCATTGTCTTCATATTTTCTATAAATATTCAGAAGCTGGCGTTCTTTACGGGTAGTATATTCCGGTTCACTCTGCTCATCGGTATTATTCTCGGTACTGTTTCCAAGCAAATAATCGGCAGAAACACCAAAAATGTTAGCCATTGCCAACAGTGTCTCATAAGACGGTCTTCTTGTTCCCCGCTCATATTTACTGACACTTTTTTGTGATATTTTAAGCTTGTTTGCCAATTCTTCTTGGCTAAGACCAAGCTTTTTTCGCTCCTCGGCTATTCTTAAATTATTCAAAATGATCACCTCTATAAAATTATACTACGCTAAGTAGTTTGACAAAACCGACAAATCGGAGTAAAAAATGCTTGACAGTCGCCTTTTGGTAGTATAATATTACTACTATAAGACGAATTAGAAAGGAGTGAGACAATGAGACAAGCACTTATAGACGCCAGAGGGAAAAGAACGCAAATGGATGTATCCAGTGAGATTGGTATTTCCCAGAAATATATATCCAAATTAGAGCTCGGACAAAGAACACCTAGCCTAAAAATAGCGATCAAGATTGCTGCCTATTATCAAAAAAGCGTTGAAGATCTATTCCCCGATATTTTTTTGCTCGAAAAACCGCCAAATAGTAGTATTTAGTTAATTGTAAATTATGGAGGTGAAAAACAAAATGTCTAATATAACGGCGAAGACCAGCTCCAACGTGTTTTATCGAGCCCGTTGCGAAGCGGCAAAACACAATGAAACGTTGAGCAGCCGGGAAGGTGCAGCGGACATCATGTCTATAGATAGAGGCAGGCTGTACCGGATCGAAAGCGGGATTGCCTATCCGTATCCGGAAGAGATCCGGCTTATGGCGGATCTTTACAACGCTCCGGAGCTTGAAAATTATTACTGCACTAACATCTGCCCTCTCGGCAGGGACATGCCGAAGGTTGATGTCACAGATATTGACAGGATCTCTTTACGGGCGCTATCGACATTCCGGAAACTGTCAATAACAAAGGAGCTACTCTTGGATATCACAGAGGATGGCGTCATTTCAGACGATGAAAAAGGTGATCTAAATAATATCCTTGCAAACCTTGAAGAGATGGAGCAGATCACGCAGAGCCTGCGGCTCTGGATAAAAAAGAATCTTTGATGTTAAGAAGGAGGTGTAAGGAATGGGATCATTAACAACAGCTCCGGGGGTAATATCACCCGCAGGTAAAAGCTACTGCGATGTGCAGGATGTCATGGCTTATCTCGGGTGTAAGAAAAATAAAGCATATGGAGTTATCAGAACCTTGAGGAAAGAACTGATAGCATCTGGCAAGCTGACATCGGAATATCCACAGGGAAAGGTACCGAAAAAGTACTTTATGAAACTTTGCATGATCGAAGAATAGGAGGGATGTTAATGGCATTTTATCGTGTATGTCCGAGCTGCGGAGCAAACCTTGATCCGGGCGAAAAATGCGACTGCGAGAAAGTCAGAAAGGAAAAACGAGAAAAACTAGAAAAGATCATCCGGACGAACCCATATACCGGACAGTTATCATTTAATTTCGAAGGGAGAAAAAGAACATGAAGAAAAGAGTGCTGTTTAAGGCCGCCGTCGTGGTAGGTCTGC
>CANRMC010000088.1 GCA_947631605.1 uncultured Lachnospiraceae bacterium | reverse complement strand
CATCAATATAACAGTGTAGTTACAAAAGAGGCAACCTGTAATACGGAAGGACTTCGGACTTATACCTGTAAGGTCTGTAGTGATACATATACAGAAACGATTGCAAAGAAAGCACATGATTATGAAGAAAAGATCATAAAGGAAGCAACCTGTGAATCAGCAGGCGAAAAGAAGCTTACCTGTAAGACATGCCAAGATGAAAAGACGGAAGTTATTGAGGCAAAAGGACATACGCCGCAGGTACAGAATGGAGATTGTACGAAGGCTACAACCTGTTCTACCTGTGGAAAGACCTTGAGTGAAGGTCAGGTTTCACATGACTTTAGCGGAGATGTGGCTTCCAGCACAACGTCAGGTCATAGTATGAAATGTAAAAATCCGGGGTGCGAACAGGTTGGACCGGTGGTAGCGCATACCGGAGTGGATGACGGAGATTGCACGACCGCTCTTTATTGTGAACAGTGCCATGCACTGATGCGTGCGGCTGAGAAGAACCATTACAGACCGACTAATGGCTACAAGGGTTCGGATATGAAACCTTCCAAAGATTATTGTGTATATTACTGTAAAAATGAAGGCTGTAATCAGATCGCTGCTGTATTCAAACATATGTCTGTATATATGAGTGACAACAGCGGACATTGGGAGAAGTGCGAACGGTGTAAATATGAGGGAGAAATATCGCTTCATAATTTTGAGAAAAAATCAGATGGTACAAATCATTGGGAGGAATGTACGGTCTGCGGTTATAAGAGAAATTCGGAACCGCATAAGCTGAGTTATACTTATGATTCCGCCGGACACTGGATGGAATGTTCGGAATGCGGATTTATTGATGATAGCAGCCGCGGAACACATTTCCCATCTGCGGATGATGACCATGATTGTATGACGCCGGTGACATGTGCCTGTGGATATGAAATGATTGCCGCAACAGACGGACATGTTTTTGATCCGGATATCTGGGAGCATGATGACAGCCAGCATTGGCGTGTCTGTACCAACCCGGATTGTAAGGTCAAAGTATTTGCCGGAAGCCATACGCCGAGCGATGAGATCCGCGTGAATGAAATCAAGCCAACCTGTACGGAAGGCGGTTCTTATGAAGCCTATATAATCTGTACAGAGTGTAAGGCGGAGCTGAGCAGAAAAACAGTAACGGTCCCTATGACTGAACATAATTGGCAGGTAGAGGAAAATAAAGCCCCAACCTGTACGGAAGACGGATATATTATTTATAATTGTTCTGATTGCGGTGCAAGCAGGAAAGAAACCGATGATTCCATGAAGGCCAAGGGACATCAGTTTGGAGCATGGGAGACTGTGGATACCGCAGGCTGCGAAGACAGCGGCGTACAGGAAAGAGTTTGTAAGGTTTGTGGTGATATTGAGACAAAAGGTCTAAATCCGAACGGTCATGAATGGAATACGGAATACACAGTCGATCAGGGAGCAACTTGTACCGTTGAAGGAAGCAAATCCATTCACTGTAAAAACTGCAATGTTGTAAAACCGGACAGCAGCCAGGTGATTCCGGCTCTTGGGCATGATTATAAAAATTATGTATATGATGAGGGAAGCGCTGACTGTTACAAGGACGGAACGGAAACTGCTGTATGTGAGCATGCCGGCTGTGATATGACGCACACAAGGACAAAAGCAGGAACGAAACTGGAACATAAAATGTCAGAATGGCAGGAAACAGAGGCGGCAACCTGCCTTTCCGCCGGAAGAAAAAGCCGCGGCTGCATTTTATGCGGCATGATCGAGACAGAAGAAATTCCTGCTCTCGGACATGATTATGTGGTAGGTTATCACGAAGATCCTACCTGTCAGTTACCGGGACGCACTTCACAGGCGTGTACGCGTTGTGGAGATCTTCAGATTGAAGAGATACCGATGCTTGATCATCAATGGACGGAATGGGGACCGGAAAAGAATGCTACCTGTCTGGAGGCCGGAAGCGAAAGCCGGTACTGCATGAGCTGTGGCAGTCCGGAGTATCGGAACACACCGGCCCTTGGACATAGCTGGGAATATGAGTTCCGCTGGTCGGAAGATCATAGAAGCGTTTATCTTGTTCGAACCTGTAAACATGATTCTCAGCACGCAGAGTATTACAATGATGTAACGGTTACTGTCTCTGAGATTCCGGCAACCTGCACAGAAACCGGTACCCGGACATTTACAGCCTCGATTCCTTTGGATGGTTTGGAATATAAGGATCAATATGAAGAACCGATACCGGCTCTGGGACATTTGTTTAAACATTATGTAGAAAACGCCGATGGTACGGAAACATCTAAATGTGAACGCTGTGATGAAGTTCACTCCCGTACATCAAGTCTCATCATTACGGATAAAACAGACAGTGCTGTCACAGTGGATATGGCCGGACTGGACCTGAACAGTATTCTGGGAGATATTCGTCCGGAGGAACATGATATCGAAATCGTGTTGGAGCAGAATATGGCTCCGGAAACAGATATTGCCAAAGTCAGCGCTAAACTTTCGGAAGAATATGAGATATTGAAGGCTGTTCAATTGAATATGCATCTCAATGTTGATGGAAAGTTCTTCAAAGAACTGACAGATAATTTCGGAAGTATCGGATTACGCTTCTATGTAGGAAAGGAATATGCAGGACGAAAAGTAACCATTTATCAGCTGCATGGGGATTCTATTTTGGAATATCCGGATCTTGCTGTTTCACAGGATGGATATGTGACAATACGGATCAGCAAATTGTCCACATTTGTGATAGCTTTACAGAATGAGGAATCGGAAAAGAATACTGTTGTTCAGAAGGATAAAGAAAGTTCTCCGAAAACGGATGATTACAGCCAAGTAGAAACCTTATTTGTACTGATGTTTGTTTCTATGCTGGGTATGACAGGTGCGGCAGTTTATAAAAGAAAGCGTAGAACGAAATAATAAGTTTGTGAATGATGCCCGGAAAACACCGGGCATTTTCACGTTCTGTATAAACCAGAAATCAGATTTTATTATACGAGGAGAAATGAAAATGGAATTATTGGATATTGTAGATGAGCAAGGCTGCCCGACCGGAAAAACCGAAGAACGAAGCATCGTTCATGCAAATGGACTGAGGCACAGGACGTCGCATGTCTGGATTGCCAGATCTGTATCCGGAAGATGGCAGGTTCTTCTACAGAAACGGGCGCTCAATAAAGACTCATTTCCGGGGAAATATGATACCTCCTCCGCAGGACATATTCCGGCAGGCATTGAACCGCTGGACTCCGCGATCAGAGAATTAGAGGAGGAACTGGGAATCAAAGCGGAACCGGAACAGCTGGAATTTATCGGAAGCATTTCGATATTTTTTGAAAAAGAATTTCATGGAAAAATGTTTAAAGATAATGAAAAAGTTTCCGTTTTTCTGTTTAACGGCGATGTGGATATCGACCGTATTGAGGTACAGAAAGAAGAGATAGATTCAGTTGCATGGTTCGATCTGGAAGAAACATTTGAGGCATGTATGGCGCATGATCCGAGATTCTGCGTACCTGTCAAAGGTCTTGCTCTTGTGCGGGATTATCTGGAAAGAAAATCTCCTATGGCAGAATAATTGTAACATATGTGCCGAATAAAGGTTATTTCATAGATAAAAATGGAAATTAATGCCATAGAATGATATAATAACTATGCCTTAAATATTAAAAAAAGTTTGTTCTATAAAAACTGATGAAAGGGGGAGTTTGGTATGAAAAAAAACAGAACACACAAGAAAGGGCTTCTTTTCCATAAAGTTTTGAGAGGAAGTATCGCATGGTTGATCTGCCTGTCGATGCTCGCAACTGATTTCAGCAGTTTTGCAACTGATTCAGTATTGGGAGACGAGGCAATGCAGAACGGCACAGCGTGGGAAGAACAGACTGACACCAAGACGGATGTAATGGATACAGATGGAGATGCTTCTATAGAAACATTTACGGAAAACACAGAGTCAACCACCACAGAAGAGGTGACCACGGAGGAAGTTTCCACAGAGAGCATAACTCCTGTGGCACTTGAGGAAGAGAACTATACAACCATAGCATTACAACAATTAGATATGGTTGGTTATATTAATGCTTTTACAGAGGGAAATATTTCTTCCGATAAATTTACAATCATCGGTGCAGGCGAGGGAACTACGCTTCCGTCTGATTGGACAGGTGTTTCGGCCGGTTCATTATACAACAGTGACGGCAGTATCAATGAATCACTGTTTCCAGACATTGACGGCTATCATATTGTCTCAGCAAGGGTACATGATACAGATATAAAGTTTCTGGGTACTCTTATGACTTTAATAAATAATGAAGTGGTAAGTTTTACATATTATTCAGCAGATAAGGAACTGAATCGGCAGTCTACATTGGTTTTAGAAGAAAATCAGAAAATTATACTGCAATATGAGAGGGATGAATACAGCATTACCTATACATTAGGTGGTACAACGGACGGGCTTACGCTCGATCAGATTTATGGTGCAGACCGTCCTGTCAAAACCACAGATCATAATCTCTCTTTTGATGTTACTATACCACGGGGATATACAGGGATTGTGTATGTAAATAGTACATATCAGACTCCAACGGGAGATTATGGCTCTATTATGCTTGGTGATGAGCCGACATATACGCGGACGGACAAGGGGATTGAAATAGCGGAAACCAGTAAGCCTAAATTCTTTTCTCTCAGCGGGCATTATGAGGTTGATAATGTAATCCGAGATCAGCATGTCAATATTCTGTTATATAAGAGAGGAGATTTTTTATCCAGTACAGAATATTTCTTTGATCCATCTTTCTTTACAACGCGTGCGCCGGAGTCTTGGCTGATGAATGTACAAACAAAAGATAAAGTAAAGATGACAAACATTAATCCAATGAATAATACATATTCTTATGACTGGTGGTTTGCGACCCGGATTCCGGATGATAAAACCTATACGGTAAAATCGTTGGAGATCAATGGGGAAACGGTAACGATGCCTTTTTATGAAAATATTGTGGGAGATGTAAATGTTTCTGCTGTAACGACGCTCTCTGACGGAACCCGCATTACCGTAACATTGGTGCGAATTTCAGCAAATGATCCATTCTCTTTCCGACCGTTTAAGGCATATCATCGTCATTATACGATGCATATCGAAAATGCGACGAGAAACCTTACGATTACGGGAGGGGATATTGATTATCTGGCTTCTTCCCATAATATCCTGCGGGAAGCAACCGGTGTTGAAGTGGAATACTATGTTTTAAAAAATAATGGCAGGGGCGGGGTTCGTCAATGGGAAAAGCATGAACAAAACGATTTAATACCTACAAGTGCTTCGTATGATGCATTATACTATGGTTATTATGATGAGAGTAAACCGTATAAGGGAAATGTAAGGTTCCGGATTAAATCTGGATTTAAACCTTCCAACGATATGTACACGTTTCAGAGGGTGACCGGGGATGCATTATCTTCCGGTACGTTAGGGGGACCTGATAATGAAGGTTGGTATTATATTCCTTTAAATTTTAGTGGTTATAATCAAATGACAACGTTGGATATTCATGCTGAACCGTGTAATTATGCGATTCGGTATCTGCCTGGCAGACCGACTCTTGGAGTTGTAGAAGATATGCCGGAATTTGATAATTATACTCCGGCATATCCATATCCGAACCTGGATGACAATAAAGGCAGATATTATAAATTGGGCAGCAGTGAAGAACTTTCCGCCACAACGATTTCTATTGCTTCTGCTCCACATAACAGAAAGGGTGATTTGGCTGATTCAGAATTTATTGCAGACAGTTTTAACGGTTGGGTTGTGGCAAAGGATGCAAATGGCACGCCAGCTTTAGGAACGGAACAGACGCCGATAACATTCAAAGAGGGCAGTACTGCTTTGTTATCAGATTTACTGGAATATGCGGTGTATGATCCTGTAGCAGATATGTATGTTATTTATCTGACCGCTGATTGGCAAAGTAACAGTTTTCATTATTACCTTGATTTTGAGTGGACAACCCCGGGAGAGTCCGCTGGGGAATTGGTTCACAAGAAAGAATCTGTCACCAGGATCATGACAACAAGTGGTGCACAACGCAGTTATGAAAAGCTTCATTTTGTGCTTGATTCAGAGGCAGATATCATTGAGGCATGGTTAAATGCACATCCGGGATTTATATTGTCACCGAAAAATCAATACGATTTTCAAATAAAAAATGGTGAACATTATACTATAAAGTTTAAACGGGTTTCTTCAAAGTTGGAGATTAAAAAGATATTAGTGGATGAAGAAGGAACGGAGCAGACTTCCGCTCGTGATTTTACTGTAAATGTGACATTTAGTTATCCGGACGGTACGGTAGGTGAAAATGGAGAAAGCATTGCCGGAACCCCTTTGTCTTCAGATTATGACGGACAATACCGATATGTGGTAGATGCGGGGCCTGCACAGGAAGAACATTTCCTGTCTGTTGTAAACGGAAAGGGAAAGCTTACTCTGAAGGCAGGAGAGACGGCAGAAATTGAAGGTCTGCCGGATGGAACAATATATAAAATTGAAGAAGAAGTTCCAGAAGGATTTTCCGTTTCATATCAGAATCAGACTGGAACTTTGGATAATAACAGTACAGATTTAGCCGTAATAATAAATCGGAGAAATGTAAAGCTGACGGTTCATAAGGTGGTTATCGGTGACCTTGCCGACATGGACAAGGAGTGGAATTTTACTGCCAAACTGCAATATGGGACAAAAGTCGAAACGAAGGAATTTACATTAAAGAATAATGAATCATATTCTTTCGACGGTTGGCCTTCGGGTACGCAATATACCATTACAGAAACGAATGCCAATATCGATGGTTATAAGACTGTCATTACCGGCTCCGATGAGAAAAACGGAGGAACAGCCAGCGGCACTTTACACGATGTACAAGCAGTGAATGGCGTGACAGTAAATTATACCAATTCCAATCATGCCGGAAATCTGATTCTGAGTAAGGTTGTGGTTGGTAACGGCGGCGATGCAGCTAGGGATTTCATATTTACAATTAAATTAAAAGCAGCTTCCGGAAAAACCTTGGCAGATAGTTATTCATATACAGATACTGCCGGAAATAAACAGACACTATCGCTTAGTGATGCAGGGGATGGAGAGAAAAAAGGAACCTTGACATTAAAGCATGGACAGAGTGTGATTATTGAAGATGTGCCAACAGGAACAAACTATACTATTACCGAAGAACCGGTTTCGGGTGTTCATCCGGAGTACACAGTGTCCTATCGGGTGAATGACGAACAAAATCCTACGCAGGGTAATACTGTATCAGGCACGATACCAGTGGCACAGGACGATGATGCTGAAAATACCAGCATTACGTTTATTAATTTCCGAGAAGTGACGAATGGTCTGACTATAACGAAAACAATAGTAAATGCCAATGAAGAACAGCCGTCTGAGAGTCAGAAGAAAGAATCATTTGACTTTACGGTTTCATTTACGGATAATTCACTTGCTGAAAAGTATTCATACGTTGATTCCTCTGGAACCCGTCATTTATTAGAATTATCAGGTACAGGAAATAGAAAGACAGGAAGATTCTCTTTGAAGCATGGGGAATATATATCTATTGAAGGGCTTCCGTCAGGTGTACAGTATGAAATTACGGAAACTGATAAGAACGGATATACAAAGACAGTACCGGCAAACAGCAAGGGAGTACTGGGAGATATTCCTGTACGGGTTGATTTTATTAATGCAGCAGACACATATAGTCTGACGCTTTCCAAACAGGTGGTAGGAACCCCGATGTTTCCGAATGAATCATTTACGGTCAATCTGGAACTGTTTGATGCGAACGGGAAGCCTTTGACAGGTATTTACCAGTTTGAAAATATAGAAGGAAAAATGCAGGACAGTACGGAACCGATTGTATTGAAGGATGGTGATAGTATTACTGTTTCCGGACTTCCCGATGGGACAAAGTATTCCGTGACAGAACAGCCGGTTGGTTACACTGTCGGTCCAACAGAAGACTTGTGTGGGACATTAAATGGAAGCGATAGGGAGGTTACTATTATAAATACGGTTGATACCAGCAGTACGCTTTCTATCACCAAGACTGTGGAAGGCAGGGATAATGTCGACCAAGGTTTTGATATACAGGTACAGCTCATGACACCGGATAAAAAGCTTCTTACGGGTTCCTACCCATATACCACAACGCAGGGGCGAAGCGGTAGTATTGAAAACGGAAATGGAACAATTTCTCTGAAAGCTGGAGAAACGGCTACGATTTCGGACCTGCCTTACGGTTCAGAGTATCTTGTGACAGAACTTCCGCCTGTTGGATATACTGTACATTATGAGGATGGTAATGAGGGAATATTAGAAGGTAAACAGGCGAAAGTAAATGTGATTAATACTGCAATTACAACGCATAACCTGATTATTACGAAACGGGTTGCCGGCAGCGGTGCCGATAAAAATGATACATTCCATTTTGCGGTTGATTTGACGATTCCGGAAGGAGCATTTGACAAAGAACCACAGTTTTCTTATTCCGTTCCTGAAACAAGTGTGACAGGTGTGTTGGAAAATGAGGATGGAACATGGACGGCAACGCCTGAACTTTCGTTAAAAGACGGACAAAGGATTGTGATTTCCGGTCTGCCGGAGGGAACCCGTTATTCCGTCACGGAACTCGATGCGTATGAACAAGGGTATAAAGATGAAGTAAATAATGCGACGGGAACCATTGGAATGGCAGATACTACTGTTTCATTTACGAACACAAGACAGACAGAATTAACGGTTGCAAATCTGGTTACCGGTGACGGGGCGCCGGAAAATGATAGTTTTACGTATCAGATTATATTAACCCCGCCATCGGGTGTAACTTTGGAGAACCGTTATCCGTTTATCGGTGAGGATGCTGACGGGAATATTGATGGATTTATTACGCTAAATGATGGACCGGGTGGTACAAAGCAGGGGACTGTTCATTTGTTGAATTC
>CANRMC010000087.1 GCA_947631605.1 uncultured Lachnospiraceae bacterium | reverse complement strand
GTCCGTCCCAGAATGATCCCATCGACCTTTTTATTTTCTACCATCCGCTGCAATTGCGAAATATCATCCTCGTAAACAAGGGAAATCATTACGTCATAATTGCGGGCGGAGGCCGTTTCACTGATTCCCATCAGACACTGCTGATAAAACGGAAGGTCCCGTAATCCCTGATCTCCCGGTATCACCCAACCGATATTATAAGTCTTCTTCTGCGAAAGCGTCTGAGCCGCAAAGTTCGGTTTGTAATGTCGTTCCGCAATATAGTCCAGAACTTTCTGTCTGGTTTCCGGACCGACTCTCCCCTTTCCGGAGATTGCTCTCGATACGGTTGTTTTGGAAATTCCAAGTGCGTCTGCAATATCATTAATCGTGATTTTACTTTGTTCCTGAATCCTGACGGTTTCCTGTTTCATATGTATAAAACTCCACCATTTCGAAAAATAAAACCTGAATGATACATAGAATCATTGAAATTGAAAATGCAAGTTGCGAAAACGGTTGCACATTTCTTATATAATAGTAACAATTTGCGCAACTTTTGTCAAGGGTTGATTTTATTTTCTAATTGGATTATAGTTACATAGGGTTCAAAAGCCTGAAATCAAAAATGATTATCGGAAAGAGGAATATAACATGAATACGTCTATGACTATTTTATATAAAGTACACAACAATCTCTATGTAAATCTGACAAACCGCTGTCCATGCGCCTGCACTTTCTGTCTCAGACAATCCCGAGACACCATGGAAGAATCCGATTCTCTCTGGCTTTCCCATGAACCGGATTTTAACGAAGTAAAGGCCGCCTTTGAAGAATTCGATTTGGAACAGTTTAATGAAATCGTTTTCTGCGGATTTGGGGAACCGACAGAGCGCCTGGATCTCCTGCTTCAAACGGCTGAATATATCAAGAAAAACTGGAATAAAAAAATACGGATCAATACCAACGGTCTTGGAAATCTGATTCAGGGCTATGACATCACACCAAAACTGGAAGGACTCATTGATACTCTCTCCATCAGTTTGAACACCCCAAATCGGGACCGCTATAACGAACTGGTACGGAGCAAGTTCGGTGACATTTCCTATGACGCCATGTTGGAATTTGCGAAAAATGCCGCAAAATATGTTCCAAACGTCATAATGACTACCGTCGCAACTACAATCTCAAAGGAAGAAGAAGCTCTCTGCGAAAAAATCTGCAAAGAGCTTGGTGTTACTTACCGGATCCGTGCCTGGGAGAACTAGATCTAACCTGTAATTTATTCCTTTCTACTTCATAAATTTTGTATAATACTCTTCTTTTTTATATGATTGCGCTATCTGATAAAATAAATCTACATCTTCCTCAGATGACCACGCGTCCCAGCCGATATATTTTGGAGTTTGATATCTAATCCGAATACTACACCTTATCTTTCTCCCTGCAAAAAATTTTCTCACCTGTATCCAGATTTAATTTGCAGCAACTGCCGTTTTCTATATTGGTTAATTCAAGTATCCGCATAGTATCAATCCTTCCCATAACGCACTTCATCTACAAGTATTACTTACAACATCGAAATCATTTGCAAACACACTAAAATCAATATACGGATATGTTTTATTAATTTCTCTTATGATCTTCGCATTTAAATTAATCCAGCTTACACATTTATCAAGAATAATAGCATCACTGGTTATTACATGATCCAGCGTTTCCAAAACCGAATCTACATTATTAATCACTTCCACATTCACTTCAAATGCGAACGGATTTAATAATTCTGTGATTCTCTGCTTCAGTCTTCCCGAATTAGATACCGGAGCATCCAGATAAAATACTGCTTTATCCACTTTGTTTTTTTCCAGAATACTTCCAATCAAAAGAATTGCTTTATCAGTCTTATCAATCAGACGATAAGTGCCTCGAAGCGCAGCCAGATCACGAATAGTTCCGTCCATGCACTTTAGCAAGAGCGAATCTGATAAAGCAACTTCCAAAGTAATTATTGTATTAAATCCGTCTATATTTACCGTGCAGCCATGCGGAATACTTTTAACTTCTTTGTTTTTCCTGATCCTTAAACTCTCGTTCGGAGAAATAGCTCTTACCAATGCCAGTCTCTGTCGTTCCGATAACAGATAATGATTTCCTACAAATGCTGCCGCCCCTTTTATATTGTATCCTTGATTTAATAGATACAGCAAATCTTGTCCGGCATTATGCAATTTATCGATGGAGTCACTGCCAAACTCTTTCTGATCATTTGGAAAATATCCTCTTTTAACAGTTGTGCTCATGAGACTATCACTCCTATGATCTATGCTTCAAAATGCATTTATGCTTTACTAACAACTCAACTTCTTTGATTTCTTCTTTAAACATTTCCTTCTCATAATCCGTCAGCGTGTATTCATCGAAATCTAACTTCTTACATTTGGATAAAATTGCTTTTAGGTCTTTTTTAAATATTCTGTCAACTTTTTTCCCAGATCTCGAAAATCTGGTCGCGATTGTGATAAGCATAATAATTTCGTATATTTCTTCCATAGGTCCGGTATAGTACATACTTTGAGCAGCAGCTATATCAAATTCACTCCCATAATCAACCCAATCATAGAATGATTCCATTGCTTCATATTTTACTTGATAAAAATTTATATTTTTCATTTTGCTGTCTCCTCGTTCTTCATTATATATCATCTTTTATTCTTTCTCTCTTATACTCCTGCATTTTACCTCTGGAAATATTAAATACATCATGAGTTTTTTACTAACAATTCGACTTCTCTGATTTCCGATTTAAACATTTTCTTCTCATAATCCGTCAGCGTATATTCATCGAAATCTAACTTCTTACATTTGGATAAAATTGCTTCTAGGTCTTTTTTAAATGAGCTGTCAACTTTTCTTCCAGATCTCTCAAATCTGGTTGCGATTGTAATAAGCATAATAATTTCGTATATTTCTTCCACAGGTCCGGTATAGTGTATAGTTTGAGCAACAGCTATATCAAATTCACTCCCATAATCAACCCAATCATAGAACGTTTCCATTGTTTTATATTTTATTTGATAAAAATTTATATTTTTCATTTTACAGCCTCCTCGTTGATCGCTTAATTGCGATGCCTTTTGTCAAATTTTCTAACTTTTTTGCACCATATTTCAATCAGTTTTCTTAACTCTTTCGTATCCACTTCACAACAGGAAGCATCATATTCCGCACCATTTTCCAAGTTATTATATAATTTTGTTGTAATAGGACTGATTTCTGCACCACAAATATTTCCGTTTATTTCTTCATATTCACTTTCGCCGGATATAACTTTATCAAAATATTTTTTTACCCGGTCTTCAAATGGTCTCACATCAGAATTCAAAAAATAAACGAGTGTTAAATATTTATCTTCATAAAAATCTATCACTAACTCTTCTTTATTACCAATCTTAACGATTCTATAATAATATCCGTCTAACATAATTTTATCCTTTCTGTCAATATATAGGAAATGCTGAAACAATCTTTGAATTATCATCTAAATACATTTCAATTTTCATTCCACTATTTGTTAATCCCCAATAGATATTGCCACGTATATGTATTCGATCTTTATAAGCTTCGTTAATTGCATCAATGACTTGTTGCGGACTCATACTCCTTGGAAAGAATGTTGAATACTTATGACTTTTATTCTCCGGTATAGACATAATGATTATCTCCTTTTAATTTATTCTCCTATCAGTCGTATTATAAAATGTACATTAATCCTATCGTTTGTTATAGGCAGAAGAGACATATTGCATTACCAATTGATCGCTTAATTGCGATGCCTTTTATCAAATTTTCTAACTTTTTTGCACCATATTTCAATCAGTTTTCTTAACTCTTTCGTATCCACTTCACAACAGGAAGCATCATATTCCGCACCATTTTCCAAGTTATTATATAATTTTGTTGTAATAGGACTGATTTCTGCACCACAAATATTTCCGTTTATTTCTTCATATTCACTTTCGCCGGATATAACTTTATCAAAATATTCTTTTACCCAGTCTTCAAATGGTAGTACATCATAATTCAAAAAATAATTTAGTGTTCGATATTCTTTTTCAAATTCAATCAATAACGTTTTATGTTTACCTTGCTTGATTATTCTATAATGATATCCCTTTAACATATTCTTAATCCTTTCTAATATTTTGGAAACGCTGAACTAATCTTTGAGTCCCCATCCAAATGAAATATGATTTTCATTCCACTACTTGTAAATCCTGAATATATACCATCTTGGTCACACGATAGATTTTCATATGCTTCGTTAATTGCATCAACTACCTGTTGTGGACTCATACTCTTTGGAAAAAATGATGAACGACCATTATTTGTTCTCTTCGGTATACCATTTACCTCAACAGCTGCTGTATATACGCCGAATTCATTTGGAGCAGATTCAGTACCTGGAATTATTTTTCCCGGCGTATCTTCTATTCCCTCATAATGATAACCCACAGCTTTACCATTGTTATTTATTTGTCCCTCAAATATGTGTTCAACAGCTGAATTTGTAAAATTATCCGTATTTTTTAACGAAGAAAGACATTCTTTCCCATAACTGATCTCACCAGAACCACCACCGGTTTCTGTGTCCTCCCCGCTTGAACCACCTTCATTTTCATCGTCTGTTAAAAGTGGAAGTACAAATTTCGCATAAAGAAATAACGAAGCATCTAATTCAAGTTCTGCTACAAAATACAGAAGCATCCCCATCTCTTCAGTGTGAAAGTATGCATCTGTATCACCGCTCATGATATAATCATAATATGATACATACATATCAACTATCATGATAGATACTAATAAAATGATAGATGCATACACTGCATAGATCATGACTGGAAACATAGCTGCAAATATAGACTTTGACAGTACATCGACTAATAATGCCGCATTTGAAGCTGACGCAAAACTTGACGCTAAAACCAGAAGCTGTAATTCCAACGGCACTTCTCCGCCGTTCAAGCCACCGCTTATCATATAAGAAGCCGCACCTGTGGTTTCATCCAGTAAGATATAGCCGGTTCCGGTCCAATCCCCGATTGTGACATCGTTCATAGGAATCACAACTGATTTTCCGCTGTTCACTGCATTGCGGACATCCTGTTTTGTCTTATTGTCGGTATTTAGATTTTTCAACTGTTCTTCCAAATTGTCCTGTGCAATTTGGAGAATCTCAATATTCTCTTCCCTCGCTTTCCTGAAGATTGATATTGTCGATACGCTTTCATAACCCGTCAATTGTTCCCATACAGCACTTTCATAGAAAGAACTCATTACACCGGCAGACATCAGGTATGCTTTTGAGTCATCTATCTCACTGTTCAGGCTGACTGCACTATGGTCATCCGAATCCACGTCGATATAGAGACTGCCATATGAGAGCCCTGTCACAACTCCATACCGGCTTACCTTCTGTGCCTCATATCCGGTGATTCCCTCGCTTAAGCGTCTGGTCACACTAACATTATATACCTCTGCTGATTCCAAATCAAATACATCTACTTCTGCAAAGTACAGTTTCCCTGCAAGAGACAAATACTGTCCTAAGTATTCCGTACTGTATATATTCTCTTCGGTTGCGGAATCTTTCAGGGCAGTGACTTCCCCATAGATTCTCTCCAATTCATCTGACGTAATTGTCTGATTATCAATGGTAATAGCATACATGGAACCTGCGGTCACTGTATTTTCCACGGATTTTGTTTTCTGTGTAACGGTTCCGGTATCATTCAATGTCATTTGAAACGTCGAATCCGTACCCAAAGGCTGTTCCACATATTCCGCCTCTGCCCTGACTTCTCCGTCAATAAGCAGTGCCGGCTTCACATAAACATAAGATGCCGATGCAACGGATTTCCCGGCCAGTTCCGAGGGTATAGGTTCCCATAATCATGACAAAGTCGTAACCACGATCACAAAAGAAGACGCCCTCTGCAAAAAAATCTGCAGAGAGCTTGTTGTCACTTACCGTATTCGGGCTTGGGAGGATTGATTCAATCCTCCTGCTGCTATAAAATACCTATTTATATCACTCAATGGTCGAGTTTATAATAATAGTTTTTTCATTTTCAAAATCTCCCTGCACATTCTCAATTACGCAATTCTTCAGAATAACATTATGGAATTCACAACCAGAAAAATCACAGTCTTTCAAGTCACACTCATCAAATTCAACATTTTTCAATGTAGTATATTTAATAGTTATTCCTTTATCTTGTCCTGTTACTTCTCTCAATATACATTTCTTAAAAATTACATTTTGTAATGTGCAACCAAAATCTGTATCTATGATAGAACATTCATAAAACTCTACATTTTGTAATGTGTAACCAAAATCTGTATCTATGATGGAACATCCATAAAACTCTACATTATTTATATGTGACGATGATAAAAGACATCTTTCCAATTTACTTGATGTTATATTGACATGGTCAAAGGAAGCGTCCATAATCGTAGTTCTAAATAAATCTAACTTAGAAATTTCCGTATGACTAACCGTAATACAATCCCAATTCGCCTTTCTCAATGTATTGTTCTTGAGGATACAATTATTCATCGTAGAACCCCCAAAGTATGAACCGCTAAGATATACGTTTGTAAAATCACAATTTTCGAAATAAACTCCTAAAAATAATGCATTATTCAGATCATATTTCGAAAAATCAAAATTATCAATCATAATATCTTCATAATGTAATTCACATCTTTTTTCCAAATCCCCTTGTGAATATTGTGTATATTGAATTAGTTTTTTAGTCAGCTCGTTTCTCTCTTCATCTACCATATTAAAACTTTTCCCCCTAATCCTTGTTTTTCTATTTCTTCTAAAAGTTGATCTAAGTGTTCTTGAATTAAATCTGTTGTATCCAGAATTACATATTCACCTTTATTTATTGATTTAATAATTTGTTCCATCGATTTATCAATTTGAAATCCGCCATTACGTACTGGATAATATGAATTAAATGATTTCACATCCCAAGCTTGACCATTTGCATCAATAAAATCGGCAGCTCCTGAAGGGTCTCGAATTATTGGCCCAACTAAGTCTCCTCTTTCTTCCAAGCCTAATCCTACTTCACGTTCATGTATTCCTTTATCAATATCAACATCTCTCGTTGAACCTGCATGCGCTGGATCCTTCGCTAACATATCTAGTTCTTCTTGTGTTCTTCCTCCGGTATATACACCATTTTCATCGTATAGAATACCTGTTCCCATACTTCCAGCGTAATGCCCATATTTGCTGGTCAGAAACGCATAAAAGGAGGTTGCCATAAAACTAAATACTAACTCAACACCTACAAACTCCATACAGGTTAGAAATAGCAAATCCTCCTGATACTCCATCATTGTATCCCAGTATGTCATATCTCCTGTTTCAAGATATAATACATAGTTTTGCAGCATTTTGACATTAAGTTCTACTAGAATCCACAGCAATCCTGCTATACTTGTATAACCTATAAGACTGATTGGGGAGGTGGGTCCAAACGGACCTAATGCTATCGAAACCGCCAAAGTCAAATAATAAAACCCAGTTATCGAGAAAAAATATGATGTAATAACATTTAATGTAGCATCTACTACTACTTGTCCACCATTTATACCTCCACTTATAATATAGGAACCAAAACCCGTTTCTGGATCAGCAGATATATACCCAGTTCCTGTCCATCCACCGATTGTCACAAGTTCGCATGGTATCGTTACAATATTACCTTTCTGAACTGCATTTATGACATCTTGTTTGGTGTAAGAATCTATATTCAGTTTTTCTAACTCATTTGTAATATTATCCTTATTTAACATCAGTATATCAATATTATTCTGACTTGCATAGGATAAAACAGTAATTGTTGAAATACTTTCTTCTCCGGTCATTTGGGTCCATACTTGACTTTCATAGAAAGAGCTCATCATGCCGGTCAAAAGAGCAAATTCTTTTTCTGCTTCTTTGTCACCGATTAAACTTACTGCACTATGCGAATCTGTATCAACATCAATATACAGACTACCCTCATCAATTCTAGTAATAATACCATACCGGCCAACCGGTCTTACAGCATATCCAGTAATTGCCTCACTAAGTTTGCGTGTTTCAATTATTTCAAAATCTTCTGCAGCAGTATCATACGCAATGTCTACTTGAGCAAAATATAGCTTTCCTACAAGTGCAAGATAATTTCCCAGATAGGAGGAACTATATACATTGTGTGTAGTAACTGAATCCTTTAAATCAGTCACATCACCATATAACCCCCTTAGTTCTGCACTCGTAATGTTCTGATTATCAATTGTTACAGCATAGATAGATCCTGTAGAAATAGTATTGCTTACTGCTTTAACATTTTCTGTTCCTTCGACCTGATTCAGATATATAGTAAAATCTGACGTTTCTCCTAGTGTATTTCCACTGCTATCTGATTCCCTAACCACTTCCCCATCTATTAGAAGAACTGGTTTTAAATATACATAAGACGCCGGAACATCAAAGATAGAATCATAAGAATTCAGGATTTCTTCATCAATATTGGTTGCGGGTATATATGAAAGAATTACTGTTTTACCATATAACTCCGATAAGGTATACATTCCGAAATCCTCGCCTGCAACTTCAAAGCTTACACTGTTCTCTTTGCTAGTTTCAATCTCACTGAATGTAGTAACTTCATTTTCTACCATATATGGAAGGGCCGCTGGAAGATAGGTCAACTCCTCCCTCTTTATTATTCTTTTTCTTACATAAAGGTTTTCATCACTGAATGTTTCTGAATCAAAAATGTATGATTGAAGAATATCTGATACCATAGCTATATTCTTATCACCTGCTGCATCAATCAGTTCTTCTGGTATTCCCACATCATCAATTGCATCATAGATGTTATCCACATCCTCATACGCCTTAATACTGGTATCCAGATCCAGCCATACCAAATCTCCGTCTGCATCTCCAGCTCCTCGGTAATCGGAATATGGCAGATGGGCTCGCACCCAGACATGTTCCATGCGGATTGATACCACTTTGCCATCTTTGCGGAGTTTTGTGACAGGAATAC
>CANRMC010000086.1 GCA_947631605.1 uncultured Lachnospiraceae bacterium | reverse complement strand
GCTACCGTCGGTGATGTAGCGGCTGTCGGTGCAAGTGTTGCTGCAATCCTTGCTGCAATTCATGAGATTCGGAAGTAATAAGGGAGGTGGAGACTATTTATGCAGTAGTTCCATCCCAAACGAATTACTTATGCCATTTTGGAACACTCGGTCAAAAGTGGGGTATCCGACGTTATCAGAATAAAGATGGCAGCTTAACTGCTTTGGGCCGACAACGATATTTGAAGAATAAAGGACTAGCAGAGTCTGACCTTACAGAGCGACGAGAAGAAGAAATAGAATCTACTAAACAGGAATTAGAGAAATTGGGAGTAAAACATATCGATAAATATACCGATACGATTCCTGCTGGCATGTCTATGCAAAGAATTTCGATGAACGATGAAGAAACAACTGATCGTAGAAAATATGTCTCTTTTCTTTCTGAAGATAAAGGAATCTATAAGGATATGGTTGACGAAGACGACTACATTCTTACTTATCAGACGAAGAAAGAATTGAAAGTCGCTACAGCCGAGAAAGTAAAAGAAGAAATTGACAAAGCAATCGGTCATCGAAAAGTTAAAGAATACGATGTTATCTTAACCACTGATTACGGAAAGAGTCTAGCCGATAAGTTTGTAAAAAAGTACGGAGATATGCGATTAGAAGATTTTCTTATGGATCGATTAACGGCTGATGCTATGGACCCTTCTGTAACATATATAGGAAAGATCGGGCAGAAAATTAATCCAAGAGATAAATGGCTAAGAAAATATCTCGATGCTGGACAAAAGATTGTGAGAGATGCAGCAGACATGGTTATCATGGACGAAGACTGGAAAAGTAAAGTATTCTATAAGTCGTTAAAAGATCAAGGATACGATGCCTTTGTCGACTACAATGATTATGCGCCAGGTTTCTTGCAATATCCAATGGTTGTAATCAATCCATCTGATTCAGTGATTAAGACCAACAGTGAACAATACAAGAAAGAAAACAAACTTGGAATGTCTTGGGGAGAGAGAAAAAAGAAGACTTAACTTTCAAAATGGAGGTGCACACCAATGCCGAGTATTGGTAGTCGCTTAAAGCGAACATGGAATGCTTTTATTGGTAGGGACCCTACACCGCGATATGAGGATTATTCCTTTGGGTCAAACTACAGACCTGACCGGTATCGAGCTATGAATAATAGCGCGAAGTCCATTATTTCAACAATCTACAATCGGATTGCGTTAGACTGTGCTCAAATCGACATTCGGCACGTTCGTCTGACGGAGAAATATGGAACTTACAAAGAGCTGATTGATTCCGGTATCAATGAACGCTTTTATCTTGATGCGAACATCGATCAGACTGGCCGTGCGTTTGTTCAGGACCTCGTTATGAGTATGTTCGACGAAGGTTGTGTCGCTGGTGTAATTGTAGACTCAGACATCAATCCGTTAAGCAGTGAAACATACAAAATCGAATCTATCCGGGTAGGCAAAATTCTGGAATGGTATCCGATGAGTGTGAAAGTAGAAGTTTACAATGACCTTACCGGTAAAAAAGAAGAGATTGTTGCACCGAAGGCAACGACTCTGATTATCGAGAATCCGTTCTATGCAATCATGAATGAACCGAACGCGATTCTTCGAAGATTAATGCGTGTTCTTTCTCAACTGGATCGTACAAATGATACCAATAGTTCAGGAAAGATTGACCTTTTGATTCAGCTTCCTTATACGATTAAATCTCAGCTAAAGCGAGATGAAGCAAATGAGCGAAGAAACGAGATCGAAAAGCAGTTGATTGGTTCTGCACACGGGATTGCTTATATCGATAGCACAGAACGTGTGATTCAGCTCAATCGAGCTGTGGAAAACAATCTTTGGGAGCAGTCAAAAGAACTGGAAGCACAGCTTTACAATGAGCTTGGTCTTACTGCTTCGATCTTTGACGGGACTGCCGATGAAGCAACCATGCTGAACTACTACAACCGTACGATTGAGCCGATTCTATCTGCAATCACCATTGAGATGGAACGCAAATGGTTATCAAAGACTGCACGTTCACAAGGACAGGCCATTCGGTTCTTTAGAGACCCATTCAAACTGGTACCTGTATCAACACTTGCTGAGCTGGCGGATAAGATGACCAGAAATGAAATCATGACTTCGAACGAGTTTCGAGCGATTCTTATGCTCAAGCCGTCGAATGATAAGAAATCCGACCAATTGGTCAATAGCAATCTGAATCATCCGGATCAACAGGTGCAGCCAACTGCAAATGAAGACCCAAATCAGCAACAAAACCAAGTGCCACCAGCACAAGAAACTACCCAACAAAAAGAGGAGAAAGAAGATACGTAAACTTTCAAAATGGACGACTTCGAACAAAACAGACGTGAATTCGGATTACAGGATGGGAGGTTACAAATCTACTTTACCTTGAAAGGAGGATTTTATGGTTGTAAAACCTGGCTATGATTTCAGTGGTTGGGCTTCCATGAATGATCTTTTATGCGGGGACGGAAGAATTATCCGTTCAGGAGCTTTTGCTGTCAATGACGGTGAAGAAGTCCCGATCTTCTGGAATCACGACCACAACTCAATGGATCAGGTATTAGGGCATGCTCTTCTGGAGAACCGAGAGGAAGGCGTGTATGCCTATGGTTACCTGAATGATACACCCAACGGACAGCTTGCAAAGCAGATTGTCAAGCATGGAGACATTACCCATATGAGCATTTGGGCAAACAATCTTCAGCAGTCCGGATCGAATGTCTTAAAAGGAGTCATTCGTGAGGTGAGTTTGGTTGCAGCAGGTGCGAATCCAGGTGCTTTCATTGAGTCCGTTGCATCGCACGGGTATCCGATGGAAGACTATGATCCGGAGGGCATCTTCTATACAAATGAGCCAATCAAATTTGAGGAAGCTCCAATTCTTTCTCATGCAGAACCGGAGACCCCGCCTGCAAAAGATGAGCCGAAGCCAGAAGAAAAGAAAGAGGGCTCTGAACCAAAGAAGGGTAAGACGATCAAAGAGATTATCGACTCCATGACTGAGGAACAGAGAAATGTCCTTTATGCACTTCTTATTGATCAGGCCCGGAAAAACAAGTCTGGAAAGACTGAATCAGACGATAACACAAAGAAGGGAGACGATGACACAGTGAAACACAACATTTTCAGTGATGGACCGGAAGACCAGACGAAAGTACTGAGCCATTCCGACATGGAAAAGATTTTCGCCGATGCAAAGAGAATCGGCTCTTTAAGGGAAGCAGTACAGCAGAATATTGGTGACGGCGAGCTGGTGCATGCGCTGGACCTGGAAGGCATGGATAAGGCAACTGGTCAGCAGAAGTACGGATTTAATGACCCGGATATGCTGTTCCCGGAGTTCAAGGCTACCTCTGTAACACCGGAGTGGCTCTCCAGGAATATGGACTGGGTAGCTGGCGTTATGAGCTCGGTGCACAGGACTCCGTTCTCTCGGATTAAGTCCCATTATGCAAACATTACAGAGGACGATGCGAGGGCGAGAGGTTACATCAAGGGTAAGCAGAAGAAGGAAGAAGTCTTCACACTGCTTAAGAGAACCACGACTCCGCAGACGATCTACAAGCTTCAGAAGCTGGATCGTGACGATATTATCGACATCACGGACTTTGACATCGTCGCTTGGATTCGTGCCGAGATGCGTGTGATGCTGAACGAGGAAATCGCTCGTGCAATCCTGATCGGCGATGGCCGTAATCCGGTCTCCGAAGATCACATCAGTGAGGACCATATCCGTCCGGTTGTAACGGATGTACCGCTGTACAATACGACGATTCTGGTAGAAGTTGCAGCAGATGCAACACCGGATCAGATTGCGAAGGCAACGATCGATGCTGTTATCCGCTCTCGTAAGGAATACAAGGGTTCCGGCAATCCAGTATTCTATACGACCGAGGATACAACGACAGAGATGCTGATGCTGGAAGACAAGATCGGCCACAAGCTGTATAAGTCTGATGCAGAACTTGCGACGACGCTGCGTGTCTCCAGGATTCAGACAGTGGAGCCGATGGAAGGCCATAAGGTGAAGTACAAAGAGGTTGAGTATCCGCTGATTGGTACGATCGTCAACCTCAGGGACTACACAGTTGGCGCAGATAAGGGCGGCGCGGTCAGTATGTTCGACGACTTCGACATTGACTACAACCAGTACAAGTACCTGATTGAGACCAGGTGTTCCGGTGCTTTGACGAAGCCGTTCTCCGCGATTACACTTCTCCTAAAAAAAACGGAGTGAGCCTTAATGTCGGCGTAGATACCAGCAGTGAACCGGCATATGGCAAGCCCATTTCTGATCTGATGGAGAATGTAACACTTAAGAACTATACGTTCTTTGGTAAGTTAAAGCATGTCGAGCAGTACACGCAGTTCTCGAATAAACCGGAAGAGCAGGAAGGTAATTATCTGGTTGTTAGCGTCGTACCGGAAGAAGAAGCGGAAACGAAGTTCGAACTTCTTGGCGGAACTGCCGGTGAAAAGACCCTTGATCCTGACGATCACCAGATCGTATGCCGGATTAGCAATACCTCTCAGAAGCTGAAGATTACCTCTGAGAAGGAAGGCCGCAAGACAACCAGTATTTACAGCATGAGCGGCCTGAAGCTGGAACCGAAGAAAAACTGAGTGCTTCAACTTTCATAATGGAGGTGAGGAAGTGAAATTTGCCGGTGAAGTAGGGTTTTGGATTGAAGATGAAGAAACCAGTCCGGGTGTATACCAATCGCATATGGTAACGAAGCACTATTACGGGAACGTAAAGAACTATTACCAGCGTTGGCAGGAGGCGGACCAGGAGAATGCGACGATGAAGGTGTCCAACCAGATTTCGATCCTCTCCGATCTGTTTGCCCAGCAGCATTTCGCCTCCATTAAATACGTCATCTGGAACGGACAGAAGCTAAAAGTAACTGCCGTCCAGATGAATTACCCACGTTTGAACTTGACGATAGGAGGTGTCTACAATGGAGAAGACTCGCCTACAGCTCCATGAGCGGTTAATTTCGGTCCTTCGCAAAAGCGGAGTTAAAGACCCGGATAAACATTGTTACTTTGAACCTCCCAGTCAAATGAAGTACCCCTGTATCCGATACGAAGCGGAAATGCAATCTGTTGATTACGCAGACAATACCAGGTATCGAGTAGCACCGATGTGGCGGATCACAATCATTGATCAAAACCCGGACAGTACGATACCGAACAACCTCTTAGAGGAATTTCCAACGTATTGCACAAAAGACAGGGAGTATTCCAGCGACTATCTTCGTCATTTCATTTACACATTATATTATTAGAAAGGAGAAATAAATTATGGCAAGCGAATTTGGACCTATTACATGGGACGGACTTGGCGAGCGTCTCTATGAGACTGGTGTAGACCATGTGGTGCTGTATCCGTACAAAGACGGAAAGTACGAAGGCGGTGTGGCCTGGAACGGTGTCACCGGTATTACAGAAAACAAGAGTGGTGCAGAGCAGACGGCTCTTTATGCCGATAACCTGAAGTACCTCAACATGACTTCCCTGGAGGAGTATGGCGTTACGATCGAGTGCTATACGTATCCGGAGCTCTTTGAGCAGTACAATGGCACGGCGGTGCTGGTAAAGGGTGTTACCGCAGGCCAGCAGGCAAGAGGAACATTTGGACTTTCCTTTAGGACCCTGATCGGGAACGATGAGAAGGGTGACAGCTACGGCTATAAGCTTCACCTGGTGTATGGCTGCACGGCTTCTCCGTCTGAGGAATCGAATGCTACGATCAACGAGAGCCCGGAGGCGAAGACCTTAAGCTACGAGGTTTCAACAGTCCCGGTTGCAATCACAGGAAAGGACAATCTGAGGTCGACGTCCTGTATCACGATTGATTCGACGAAGTGCGATGCAGGTAAGCTTGCTACGTTCCTCGAAACACTGTATGGCAACGGTTCCGATCAGAAGCCGACCCTTCCGCTTCCGGAAGAAGTTATCACGGCTCTGACACCATCAGAAGCAGTCTGATCCAATTTTCATAATGAGCTAAAAATCCGCAGAGGGGCTGTCAAATTCTGATGGCCCCTTTTACACTATTGATGGAAAGGAGACATAATATGTATTTAAAGAAGATTAAGTATATCGATTTCAATGGAAATGAAAGAGAAGAAGAATTCCTCTTTAACCTGACAGAGACAGAAGTCCTGGAATGGATGGCGTCTACCGGCGAGGACTACTCGATTCGGGATGCACTTGAAGTAATGCGAAAGAAAGGCAAGGCCGCTGAAATTATGGAGGCGGCAAAAGATTTGATTATCCGCTCATATGGCGAAAAGTCCCTGGATGGCAGGCTGTTTATTAAGAACGATCAGACCAGGCAGAACCTGCTGGCATCAAATGCTTATTCTGTCTTGTTTATGGAGCTTTGTACAGATGCCAAAGCAGCGGCGGATTTCATCAACGGAATCTTCCCAGCGGATTTGACGAATCGTGTGAATAAGATAAAAGCAGAGAACCCCGGCAAAACGGTTGCTGAAATTGCAGATTCCATGCAGGCAGCCAGCCGCTAACATATCGAAAAGGAGATTAAGCAATGCTTGAGATTACAATCCCAAAACGGGAAGTCTTCGATACAGAAACACAAATGTTTTACCATACAGACCGAGATACGACCATACAGTTAGAGCATTCTTTAATCTCCTTACAAAAATGGGAAGCCAAGTGGCATGTCCCGTTTCTTTCTACCGCAGATAAGACGACTGCTCAGACAATCGACTATGTTCGCTGTATGTGCCTGACACAAAACGTAAAGCCCGATGTCTTTTACTGTATTCCTCCTTGCAGTATGGATGAAATTTCAGCTTACATCAACAATCCGATGACTGCCACCACAATTCGAGAACCGAAAAGTGCACCAGGCGCAATCAATAAGCGAACTGTTATCACGGCAGAGATTATCTACTATTGGATGATCGAAGCAGGTATTCCGACTGAGTATCGAAAATGGCATCTCAATCAGTTGATGACTTTAATCCGAGTGATCAACATCAAACGTACCCCGCCAAAGAAAAAGAAGGGCCGTGAAGTATTGAATGAGCATCGTCTTATCAATGAAGCAAATAAAATGAAGTACCATACCGCAGGGTAAGGAGGTAGAATAATGACTTTTGAGGAATGCATCGACTATGTCAACAAGCACTTGGAAGTGCGTTATGCAACGGCAAACCCGTGTTATCAGATGAATCGTATGATTGAGCCTGTCGGATGCGTAAACCACAGCTTTGGAGTAGCACAGCCAGACGTTGAGGTGCTCTATAGGAACATGAACCAGTCCGGAGCCAATTGGGCGGTCAATGCAATGCTTGGCAACTTTCATAATGGCGAAGGAAAAATTCTTATGACGATGAGATTAAACACCCGGCCATGGGGATGCGGCTCCGGAAGAAAGGGAAGCTGGAACAATGACCATGTGCAGTGGGAAGTTTGCGAACCTGCCGGTCATACATACAACGGCGGAACCATGATTGGGTATGATGCGAAGAAAAATCAGGCCTACTTTGATCGGATGTGGAAAATGCTGGTCGCCTGGAACGTGTATGTAGCGAATGCTTATGGCTATGGGGCGGATGCAATCCACGATCATGCGGAATCTTATCAGGCTGGATACGGAACGAACCATGCCGATATTTCTCATTGGTTTGCAAAGCATGGAAAAACAATGGATGATCTTCGAAAAGAAGTAGCAGCGATCCTTAAAAATAAGAAACAGTCCGGTAAGAAGAAAGAGGAGACAGAAACCAAGAAGCAAAAAAAGATTACGGTAAAAGACCTGCTTCCTCTTACGGATGAAGAAGTGATCAAGCTGGTTGGTCCGGTTTGTCGGAAAGAACATAAGAAGTCCGGTGTCTTCGCGTCTGTTATTATGGCACAGTTTATTCTGGAATCTGGCTATGGAAAGACAACCGAGCTGGTGAAAAAGTCGAATAACTGCTTCGGAATGAAGAAGGTCCTATCCAATAACACGTGGGCAAATTCCACTTGGAAGGGAGACATTGTAAAGGTTCCGACAAAGGAATACGAGAATGGTAAGTGGATTACGATCTACGCAGATTTCAGAGCATACGACAGCATCAATGATTCAATTGCCGATCATACCGCGTATTTGCTTGGTGCAATGAACGGCTCTGAACTTCGTTATAAAGGATTAAAAGAGGCAAAGACTCCAGAAGCAGCAATCCGGATTATTAAGTCTGGAGGCTATGCAACAGACCCGAACTACGTTGGGAAACTTGTCGATATCATCAAGCGATGGAATCTGACAAAGTATGATTATGTCGACGAAGAGAACGCATCACAGCCAGAAAAAACACCAGGCGATACAACGAACTTCCCAAAGACGCCATTCATGCTTCTAACCTACAGCTATGGGATTGCCATTTACAAGAAAGCAAACGACCAGTCAAAGGTGAAAGGAACCACTGGAAAGGGCCTCTTTACCATCGTGGATGTCGTGAATGGCTACGGTCTCTTAAAGGCATATAAAGAAAAGAGAAACGGCTGGGTGTTCCTTGGTGATTCCGCAAATTGCAAGGTTCAGGAGTATAAGGAAATGGTGAAAGTAAATATTCCGAACCTGAATATTCGCAAAGGACCTGGCACGAACTACGAAGTAACTGGAGAGACTGGCATCGGCATCTTTACGATTGTTGAAGTTGCTGACGGGGAAGGCTCAGATTCCGGTTGGGGCTTGTTAAAGGTTTATCAATCAGATCGAAACGGCTGGATTTCGCTGGATTACACAACACCAGCTTAAAACAAGGAGGTCAACTTTCATAATGATCGAGTTGAAGCACAAAGGGGACTTTTCAAAGACAGAAAAATTCTTAAAATCTGTACCCATGGCAAAAAGAAATTACATGAGTGTCTTAAACCATTACGGACAAGTCGGAGTACAGGCCCTTAGTGCTGCAACTCCGGTCAGGACCGGCAAGACGGCCTCTTCTTGGTCCTATCAGATTGAAGAATCCACGAATCAAGTAAGGATAATTTGGACCAATACCAATATCCAACGAGGAATTAACATTGCGATTATCCTCCAGTATGGTCATGCAACTAAAAACGGAGGATTTGTAGAGGGGATTGATTATATTAATCCGGCCTTAAAATCAGTATTTACCGATATGGCAAACAAAGCATGGGAAGT
>CANRMC010000085.1 GCA_947631605.1 uncultured Lachnospiraceae bacterium | reverse complement strand
GTACTGTTATATCCAAGATGGACGGGGTTGTCCAGATCGCTGATGATTCCGAAGAAAATATCGCAAGCGGAAAGCCTGTTGTTGTCGTAAGCGGCGACGGAACTTTCAGCGTCGTTGCAACGGTAGGCGAATGGTCTTTGGATAAAATGCCGGTTGGTAAGGAAGTTTCCCTGTATTGTTATGAGACCGGCGAGACATATATCGGTATGGTAACGGAAATATCACTGGTGCCGACGGATAATTATTACAGCCAGCTTACGGAAACCGGTTATCCTGTGACAATTTCCGTACAGGGCGGCAGCAATCTGCGGGAAGATATGTGGATGGAAGTGACGCTCGACGGCGAGAGCAGCATGATGATGGGATCAAATGATGATATTGTGCTTCCTATGGCGCTTGTCAGACAGGAGAACGGAAATTATTATGTCATGAAGCAGGATGGCGACCGGTTAAAGAAACAGTATGTGAAGACCGGAAAGATCTATTACGGTACGGAGATTGAGATTCAGGCAGGGATCACGCCGGATGATTACATTGCATTTCCATATGATAAAAATGCAGTCGAGGGTAAGAAATGTAAAGTGAATCCGAATGGAATCTATTATTAGGAGGGACGCAGGATGATTGAAAATATCAGAATATCGTTTCAGGGAATATGGGCACATAAAATGCGTTCTTTTCTAACCATGCTGGGTATCATTATCGGTATTGCGGCCATTATAGCAATCGTTTCAACCATCAAAGGCACCAACGATCAGATCAAGCAGAATCTGGTAGGAGCCGGCGATAATATTGTAAAGGTAAGCTTAAGTCAGGGGGATTGGGAAGTCAATCCGTCCGACGGCTATGACCTGAGCAGTATTCCGATCGTGGATCAAAGTATTCTGGATGAGATCCTCGCTTTAGACGGCGTTGTCGATGTGTGCAGATATCATAAGGCAAATGTTTATGGGGAAATCTGTTATCGGGACAGTACGATCGACGGTGCGGAGCTGATCGGCGGCGACAATAAGTATATGGACTTAAACGGATTTCATATCTGCGAGGGCAGGAATTTTCAGGATGCAGATATAAAGGAATTTAAGAATGTCGTGATTCTGGACCGGAATGCGGCTTATACATTATTTCAGGGCGAGGACGTCATTAACCAGACGGTGGAAATACGCGGAATCCCGTTTACGGTCGTCGGTATCATTGAGCAGTCGAGCGAATTTGAACCTGTAATTAACTCCATAGACGAGTGGTATACGTATTACGGAGAGTCTGCTACCGGCAAGGTTATCATTCCGGAAAGCGTATGGCCGGAGATTTATACGTTTGATGAACCGTATCAGATCATTGTAAAAGCCGATTCGACAGAGAATATGACTGTCGCAGGACGCGGAACGCAGGATCTTCTGAATGCTTATATTACGAATGAAGATAGTGAAGTAAAATACAAAAGCGAAGATACGTTAGAGAAGGCAAAGCAGCTTCAGGAGCTGAGTAATTCCACGAATCAGCAGTTGATCTGGATCGCGAGCATATCTCTTCTCGTCGGCGGTATCGGAGTTATGAATATCATGCTTGTTTCCGTTACTGAGCGTACCAGAGAAATCGGTCTGAAGAAAGCTCTGGGAGCGAGAAAACGGGTAGTATTGGGACAGTTTTTGACGGAGGCGGCGGTTCTTACCAGTCTGGGCGGAATCTTAGGCGTCGGCGCAGGGATCGGACTGGCATATCTGATCTCCAAGGTGGCGCAGGTTCCGGTTTCCATAAGCCTGCCTGCCATAGCAGTGTCCGTTATCTTTTCCATGGTGATCGGAATCGTTTTCGGACTGATCCCGTCGATAAAAGCGTCAAACCTGAACCCGATCGATGCGCTTCGATACGAATAACATATTTTTATATTGAATTACGAAAATGAATTTGCTATAATGTGACTTGCTATGAAAAAATAGATTCTAAAGTTATTTGATAGGAGATATGTGATGAGTTTACTGAAGGATTGGCGGGACCATGCATATGGTTTAGATGACAGAACGCCGGAAGGCAAGAATTTCTGGCTGAATTATTTCCAGACAGAAAAGGGGATTTACGAACAGCTTCTGGAGGATCCGAAGAAGATCGTAAAAGGTACAGTGACGGAGCTTGCAGAAAAATATGGAACGAATCTGGAAACCATGGTAGGTTTTCTGGACGGTATTGAAGAAAGTCTGATCGTTCCGAATAACATCGAAGAAATGGAAGCAGATACGGAAGTGTCGCTTGCCTTTGATGTGGAGCGTCTGTATATGAATATGGTGGGCTGCAACGCCGAGTGGTTATATACACTGCCTCAGTGGGATAAGCTGCTTACGGAGGAAAGAAGAAAAGAACTGTATAAACAGGAAAAATCCTCCCATACGATCGTGAAGCCGCCGAAGATCGGACGCAATGATCCGTGTCCTTGCGGTTCCGGTAAAAAATATAAAAAATGTTGCGGAGCAAATTTATAAAATGATGACAGGAGCTGTTGCAGACCGGCACAGCTCCTGTTTCCTCGTGTGAGAAACATGGATATGATACAGACATTTAATGAAGAACAAAAGAAAGCGGCTGCGTGGTTTCAAGGTCCCTGCCTCGTTTTGGGAACGCCCGGTTCCGGAAAGACCACCGTCATGATCCACCGGATCCGTACATTGATCACAGAATATCAGATACCGCCGGAGAAGATCCTCGTTATTACATTTACAAGAGCGGCTGCGGAATCCATGCAGAGAAGGTTTTGTCTTCTGATGGAGAAGGAGACTAAGCTTTGGAATTCGGACAGGGTCCGATTCGGAACCTTTCATTCCGTCTTTTTCTGGATCGTGAAAACGGCATATCATTATGATTCGGAAAGCATTTTGACGGAAGATGAACGAAGACGGATGATACGGAACGGGATCATAGCGCTCGGTATGCAGTATGAGAATTATGATGATATAACGGCAAGCGTTCTGAAACAGATGGAACGGATAAACTGCGACATGATCTCACCGGAGGATTATTACAGCACAGATATGCCGGAACAGAAGTTCCGGCAGCTTTACCATTATTATCAGGAAGAAAAACGGAAGAACGGAAAAATAGACTTTGACGATATGATGAATCTGTGCTACCGTTTACTTACGGAACGTCCGGATATATTATCGATGATACAGAAACTCTACCCATACATTATGGTAGATGAATTTCAGGATACCAACCGGATCCAGTATGAGATCCTGAAACTTCTGGTACACCCATTGGACAATCTGTTTGTCGTTGGGGACGACGACCAGTCGATTTACGGATTTCGCGGCGCAAGACCGGAGATCATGCTGGGGTTTGGGAAAGAATTTAAACAGGCAGAGATCATTCAGCTTAGGATCAATTACCGGTGTCCTTCGAATATCACGAAGCGCTCGGCGCGGCTGATCAGCAGGAATAAAAAGCGTTATCCGAAAGAACTGGATTCCGCGTCGGTGCGTACCGGAGAATGTGTGATAGAATTTCCGGAAGATATAGAGGCGGAGAATAAACAGATACTTACCCGTATACGCAGGGCATATCAGGAAGGAACGCCGTACCATGATATAGCGGTGCTTTACCGTACGAATATGAATCCGAGGCGGCTTTTGTTTAAATTGAGGGAATATAATATACCGTTTTCAGTGAACGACAGTATTCCGGATATTTTTCAACATTTTACCGTAAAAACAGTCTTGGATTATATTCTCTTTGCCTCCGGAGATAATACCAGAGAGCGGTTTTTAAACATTATGAATAAGCCGGTCCGTTATATCAGCCGGAATATGCTGACGGAAGAACGGGTCAAAATGGAAGACCTGATACGACGCGCTTATGGCAAGGATTATCTGCGGGAAAATATCCAGATCATGCGAAACCAGCTAAAAAGGATTGCAGGACTTTCCCCTTTTGCCGCGATCACTTATATCCGAAAAGGCGTCGGGTATGACGAATATCTGAAAAAATATGCCGGGGAACGTAATATGGACGTTTCGGAGCTTTTTGATATTTTAGATGAATTTCAGTTCATGGCAAAAGAATCTGAAAATTACAGAGATTTTTTTGTGTCGCTTGAGAACTATCGGGAAATGCTTTCCGAACAGGCAAAAGACCGGAAGAATGGCGGACGTAAGAAGGACGCCGTCCGGCTCATGACGATGCACAGCGCAAAAGGACTTGAGTTTCATGACGTACATATTATAGAATGTGTAGAGGGGATCATACCCCACAAGAAACAAAAGAGCGAAGCGGAGCTGGAAGAAGAACGCCGGATGTTCTATGTGGCGATGACGAGAAGCAGGGAGAATCTTTATCTCTACGCTCCGAAGCAGACCGGCGGGCGGACAGCGGAGCCTTCCCGTTTCCTTTACGAACAGATGACGATCAAAAAATAAGATACAGGAGCTTGTAACGTGCTTTTTTCAAGTATAACATTTTTATTTGCGTTTCTTCCTCTGGTGCTGATCGTATATTATGCGGTACCGGGGAAATTCCGGAATTTCATATTGATGGTTTTCAGCCTTATATTCTACGCGTGGGGAGAACCGAAGTTTATTTTTATCATGCTTTTCTCCATTCTGGTGGGATACGGTTCCGGACTCTTGATCGAACATTTTCAGAAAAAAGAAGGAAAAATAAAGGCCAGAGCAACCCTTATCCTGGGGCTTATCATTAATCTGGGAATTTTGTTTTTCTTTAAATACAGCGGTTTCTTTGCGGAAAATCTGAACCGGATATTCGGAACAAAAATACGGCTCGCGGAGGTGCTTCTTCCACTTGGCATTTCGTTTTATACGTTTCAGATACTTTCTTATATGATCGACGTATACCGGAAGGATGTGCCGGCGCAGAAAAATCCGATCCATCTTGCGGCTTATATCACATTCTTTCCGCAGTTGATCGCCGGTCCGATCGTGCGGTACCAGACGATCGCAGAGCAGCTGACCGAACGAAGAGAATCCTTCGACCATTTCGGGGAGGGCGTAAAACGGTTTGTGATCGGTCTTGGAAAAAAGGTGCTTCTCGCGAATACCATCGGTGAAGTTTTCAATACATTATCGGTTCTTGCACCGGATAAAAATTCCGTGGTTCTGGCATGGATCTCCTCCTTTGCCTTTACTTTCCAGATTTATTTTGATTTTTCCGGTTATTCCGATATGGCGATCGGACTGGGGCGGATGTTCGGCTTTGAATTTCTGGAGAATTTTCAGTATCCGTATATTTCCAAAAGCATTACGGAATTCTGGCGGAGATGGCACATTTCCCTTTCCACATGGTTTAAGGATTATGTTTATATCCCGCTTGGCGGAAACCGGAGAGGAAAGGTCCGGACGATCCTAAATCTTTTCATTGTCTGGTTTCTGACGGGGCTCTGGCATGGAGCGGCGTGGAATTTTATCTTATGGGGCATATATTATTTCCTGCTTCTTTTTGTGGAAAAATGCGGGTTTAAAAAAGTTCTGGATAAACTTCCGTCGGTTATTTCCCGCCTGTATACTCTGTTTTTCGTAAATTTCGGCTGGGTGATCTTTGCTTATGACGACATGGGAAAACTCGGACAGGCAGTAAAGAATATGTTTGGTTTCGGCGGTCTGCCGTTTGTAAGCGGCGCAACATGGTTTTATCTCGTATCTTACCTGTTATTACTGATCGTTCTTGTGGCGGCGTCTACGCAGCTTCCGGTGAAGCTGTGGAAGAAAATACAGGCTAAGATGAGCGGACCTTCCGGCGAGACAGTAGTTACGGTTCTTACCGTTCTGTTTTTAATTACGGTTCTCACGCTTTCCGTTGCGGGATTGGCAAGCGCTGCATTTAATCCGTTTTTATATTTTCGGTTTTAAAGGAGGAATGGCAGGATGAAACGCAGAAATCAGATCATAACGGTTGTTTTTCTTCTTTATATCGGCTTTTTCGCCATAGGCTCCATCATTCTCCATGACCGGACATTTTCGGAACTGGAAAACAGGCAGCTTGCCGCGTTTCCGGAGGTTTCCTTTTCCTCTATAGCAAAAGGCGCTTTTATGGAAGATTTTGAAACATACATGCAGGACCAGATCATTTTGAAAGACGAGCTGGTAACGCTTCATACGACTGTCACTTACGGTATGAATGAAAGGCTCATAAACGGCGTTTATTTTGCGTCGGAAGGACGGCTGATCCAGGATTATTCTTATGATGAGGCGCAGCTTTCCGAAAATGTGTCGTTTGTAAATGATTTTGCAGAGTCATATCCGGATTATAATTATACATGGCTTGTAGCGCCGACTGCGGGAGAAATCTACAGTGAAACCCTTCCGGATCATGCGCCGTACGACAGCCAGAAAGAGGCGCTTTCTTATTTGCAGGAAAATGTTTCGGATAAGATAACGCTCGTTATTCCGGAGCAGGAACTTCTTATGCATAAATCGGAATATCTTTATTACCGCACCGATCATCATTGGACGCAGAACGGCGCTTATTACGGGTATCGGGCGCTATGTGAGGGGCTTGGCATAGAACCAAAAGAAAAAGACGCATATCAGGTAAACGAGCCGTCGAAATCCTTTTACGGCACCCTGTATTCCAAAGCACCGAGAGTGGGAGTGGAGCCGGACAGTATTTTTCTCTATGAAAATCCGAAAGGAGCTTATCAGGTAGACTATCCGGAAGAAAATGAAACGAAAGACGGTCTGTACCAATATGAAAATCTGATGAAGAAGGATAAATATACGGTTTATCTGGACGGAAACCACCCGCTTATGGTAATCCATGGGAACGGGGAACGGAAAGAACCTGTGCTTGTCATAAAGGACTCTTACGCGCACTGTCTGCTTCCGTTTCTTGCCGATCATTATGCAGAGATCCATGTTCTTGACCTTCGGTATTATCACAAGAGCGTCAGTGAATATGCGAAGGAGCATGGAATAGAGAATATCATACTGATAAATAATGTGGATTTTCTAACAACAGATAACAATTTTTTATGGCTGTATTAAGACAGGGAACGGAGGGAGTATATGTCGCTTCAGGATGTAAGAAAAGAAATTGACAGAGTAGACGGAGAGATTAAAAAGTTATTTGCAGAGCGGATGACTCTGGCGGACCAGGTAGCGCAGGAAAAAGCAAAGACCAAAGATGAGATTTTTAAGCCGGAGCGCGAAGAGCAGATCATTAAAAATCTGACGGAAGGCGTATCGGATTCCATCGTCAAGGAATACACTGCGCTTTTAAAGCGGGTAATGGAGATAAGCCGGAAATATCAATACGGAAGAACATTGCAGCTTCGGGACTGCCTTCATATCGAGTATGAAACAGAACCGCTTCCGATTGAAAAAATGGTTATGATAAAACCGGAGCTTTATATCTGCGCGTCTTGTTCCAAAGACAGCATTTTAACGGTAGACAGTTACGAACAGATTGCAGCACTTTTGGATAGTGGGGAAGCAGAGGGTGGAATCGGGATTCTGGAAGAAATCGGAATCGGTGTTTCCGACGAGCTGCACACCCTTCTTGCAAAGAATCATCTTTATATTAACCGCTGTGATATTGTAGATGACGGCGGTGTGGAAAAAAAGGTGGTAACCTTTACCAAAAAGCTGGTGGTGACAGAGAAGGATAACCGCCTCAAAGTTTTATTTGTCTGCAAAAACCGGAGCGGAAGCCTGAGCAGTATTCTTTCCATGATCTCGGATTACGGAGTAAACCTGACGGAGATTCATTCCAAGCCTTACTTGGATAAGGAATGGAATTATGAATTCATGGTGGAAATGGGCGTCAATTTCCGAGAACAGGAAATTCAGGCACTGATCTACCAGTTGATGAATGAGACGGAATATTTCCAGATTCTCGGAAGTTATTATTGTGAAAAATGAAATAATGAAATAATGAAATAATGAAAGGACCTCCGGACATAACCGTCAGGAGGTCGTTTTATTTTTTGAAACGTGATTTTTGATGGCGTTAAAGCTTTCTTTGCTGATGACATGTTCAATCCGGCAGGCGTCTTCGACGGCAATTTTTTCCGGAACTCCCAGTTTTTGAAGATAGGTGGAAAGAAATTCATGCCGTTCATAGATCATATCCGCTACTTCTTTGCCGGAATCGGTCAGATAGATAAAGCCGGCGTCCGTAACGGTAATCATTTCTTTCTCCCGAAGATGTTTCATCGCAATGCTGACGCTGGATTTTTTGAATCCCAGCTCATTCGCGATATCGACGGAGCGTACCACCGGAAGCCTTTTGCTGAGGATCAAGATCGTTTCCAGATAATTTTCCGAAGATTCATTCGTATTCATGTAACTCACCCCAATAAAAAAGATTTCAACTGCATATATTTTACCAAAAAAAAAAGCGGATGACAATCCATTTAAAAATCCTGTTTCCTTTTCATTTGTTTTCCTCCTCTGATTGTATTCCCAATTTCGATATGGTATACTTCCCACTGTATGGAAATGGAAAAAAATCTGCATAATAAAGATACCGATCATGAAAGAGGAAAGCATGAAGCACTTATTAAAATATCTGAAACATTATAAAAAAGAAACGATTCTTGCTCCGCTATTTAAAATGCTGGAAGCAACCTTTGAACTTTTTGTACCGCTGGTTATGGCAGGGATCATCGATATCGGGATCCGGGAGCAGAACCGCCCGTATATATATAAAATGGGAGGTCTTCTTTTGCTGCTTGCAGCTATCGGGCTTACCTGCGCCATTACCGCCCAGTATTATTCCGCAAAGGCGGCGATGGGATTCGGGAAGGAACTGCGGGCGGACTTGTTCCGGCATATCGGTTCCCTTTCTTATCGGGAACTGGATAAAAACGGTACCGCGTCATTGATTACCAGAATGACAAGCGACGTCAATCAGATCCAGACCGGCGTCAATTTGGTGCTGCGGCTGTTCCTTCGTTCCCCTTTTATTGTATTCGGTGCTGTAATCATGGCATTTACGGTGGATGTGAAAGCGGCAATGGTATTTGCTGTGGTGCTTCCGCTGCTGATCGTTGTGGTGTTCGGCATTATGTTCGTCAGTATTCCTTTGTATCGAAAGGTACAGGAGCGGTTGGACCGTGTTACTCTGATCACTAGAGAAAATCTGGCAGGCGCCAGAGTGATACGGGCGTTCAACCGCGAGAAAGAAGAGATCAAAGACTTTGAGGAGGCGTCTTCCCACCTGATGAAGACGCAGCTTTTTGTCGGACGTATTTCAGCCGTATTAAATCCGGTTACTTACGTGATCATAAATCTCGGTATTGCCGCGCTTATTGATAAGGGCGC
>CANRMC010000084.1 GCA_947631605.1 uncultured Lachnospiraceae bacterium | reverse complement strand
AGAGTTTAAGCGCCGCTATGATATCCTTTCTCTGAAAAAGCATCCGGTAGTTATCCCAGCCTACAAATTCCCGCGGACCTATGTAACGCATTTTATAAAAGCTATAGGTTATCATTTCTCCAAAAGGAAGATAGGTAAAAACAAACAGCAGAAGAAGCGGAAGAAAAGCAAACGAAAAAATGATGATCTTCCGCTGGGTCTTGTCACGTTTTATCCAATGCGCCGCTTTGTTTCCGGCACGCTCATTTTCTTTTGGCTCAGTCTTTGCCATAACCATGCCTCCGGCTGATCAATCATTGAATCTCTACGTTATTGGCATTCTGGGCGTCTGTCCAGCGCTGGTTCCAATCCGCAATGATCTCATCATACGTTTCCGTTCCGTTAAATGCAGCTTCTACGATCCGCTGAACCTTATCGGCGCCGCCGTTATTTACCATAAGTTCCGAATCGGCGTTCAGTTCGTTCAATAATGTTTCTTCCCCCGGAAGCGCCGGCTCCTCGGCAACAAATTCTACATTATTTTCATCGAACGCCTGATATACCTCCGGATATTCGTCGATTTTCAAAGACACAGGAATTCCGCCTTCATTGTAAGTGAATCCGGACTCCTCCGTAAACCATTTGATAAATACCATCGCCGCCTTCTGTTTATCCTCGGAAGAATTCGCATTGATCGCAAAATTATAATCACCGCCGGCAGTTGCGTACTGCTTGCCGTTTATGGATATTGGGAACGGCATATAACCGATATCTTCCGGATACGGTCCGCCGTCCTGCATCTGGGTGTATGCCCACGATCCAAGCACCATGCAGCCGATTTCTCCTCTGTTTATCATACCTTTGCAGCCTTCCCAGTCCGTCGTCGTATAGTCGTCCTCGATCAGACCGTTTGCGGTTGCTTCATATAAGATCTTATATACATTGTAAGGGCCTGTTCCGTCGCCCGGATCTGCAAAAGGATCTTTTGTATGAAGGAATGTCTGGTTGAAATATGCAGGATCCCCGACAGAACCCGTAATATAAGCGTCCCATGCCGTCATAGTCCAGCCTGCCGCATAATTCGTATAAAGCGGAATGGCGTCTGTCTTCTCTTTGATCAGCTTCAGATCGGCGATAAATTCATCCGGCGTCTTCGGAAGTTCCGTAATGCCTGCCTGCTCAAAAACTTTTTTGTTATAAACGATTCCCTGCGCGTTTCCCGTAGTGGATACGCCATAGCACATACCGTCATAGGACCATGCATTGGCAAAACGTACCTGCTGGGACATCTCCTCCGTTGTACCGAACGGCAGAAAATAAGTCGGAAGCTGGTCTTTATCCAGCGACGGGATCATCATGATATCGCCCCAGTCGCTTCCCTGCAGACGAAGCAGGGCGTCGTCGTCATAATTTGTCATTGCCTCCACGTCAATCGTGATATTCGGATACATCTTGTTAAATTCCGCAATGTATTCCGGCAATGTGGTTCCGTTATAATCGGGATCCATCATATCCGTTCTATGCGTCAGAAATTTGACCGTCGCAGTAATATCCGTATAATCTTTTCCAAGTTCAATGTCCGCATATGTAAAGTCAACTGCTTTCGCCGTACCGCCCTTCTGACCTCCGCCCCCACAGGCAGTCAGTGAAAATATAAGCAGCACAGAAATAAGAACCGATGTCAGTTTTTTCATTTTCATGATCATTGTCCCCCTTATCTGTTTTTTGCTATTTGTATTATAATAATTTCTTGCGGATTTGTCACTCATTATCAGCGTCTTTTTTCGCCGATTCTATCAAAACCGATAAGATCGGAGCGAGAAAAAAAGTATCCAGAAACACAAGGAACGCCACCCCAAGCAAAAGCCATATCCAGAAAATGTTGTAAAAGGTCTCCGGCGACAGCATAAACCATACAAACGGCGAGATATTTATACAAAGCATAAGGATGGAAGAAAGCGGATATCTTACCGTAAGCTTCCATGCGTTCTGAAACATGGCGGAGGTTTTGTTTTCAAATTTTGCCATCAGAAAAAATACATAAGTAAAAATTACGATCACGAGGCAGGCAATTGTAATGCAGCCCCCATACATAAGCGCATCCGTTTTTTTCCCCGAGTGTCCGAGAATATGAAAATCAGCGATCAGGATCACTGTGGACGTAATCAAAAGAAGCGATACGGAAACGGACTGTCTGAGATTTCCCCGGAAGGAATGAAAAAATGTCTTGATTACGCCGGAACCCTCGTCATTTCGGATCTTCAAAACAGTATAATATAAAGCGGATGTAGAAGCCGCTGTCGTTACCAGCGGAATACAGCAGATAAACCACAAAATATTCGAAAGGCAAAGATCAAAAATCTTTGTCAGAAACGAATGAAACGGATTGCCCGCCTGATACATATTACTCATAACTGATTCTCACTTTCTGATAAGCGTTTCGAGCAGAGCTTTGCTCACATCATAGCCGGCGGAATCCACAGCAACCGCCAGTATCGGATCTTCCATATCCGAAAATGTGCCAAGGCTGCTGCCGGAAAGACGGATCCCGTAAGGCGCATACGCTCCTTTTCCAACTTCGTTATCTTCAAAGGATATTTCCCCTGAATCCTGAAATCCGGCGGCATATGCAAAATACTCTTTGTCTGCGAGTTCCTCCTGCGAAAGGATCGTCGATAGATCTACGAAATAACCATACCCCGCCAGACGTTCAAATTCCGTCCGGTCGGCAAGGATCAGATTGACTCTGTGATTAAACAGATATACCTGCAGCTTATCCAGACCGTCGCCCGTCATATCAAAAGCGTCATCCACAACAATATATTCATATCTGCCGCCGCTTATCCCGCGCACCGTTTCAGAAATCGTTTCCCGTTCCTTATCCGTCATCGTCTTGTTCAAAACCGCAATATAGTAATCCGGTTCCTTCGGCGGATGCAGAAAATGCACGACAAGAAAGATACCAACTCCCAAAACCAGAAGTCCGACCACTACATACAGCAGATAATAATCAATAAAATAACGGATCTTTTCTTTCATTCTTTTCCGGTTCTACCTACAAATCAAGCAGACGCTCTGCATTCCTGTGAAAAATATCTTCTTTTTCCTCATCCGTAAGAGGCATTTTCCCGATCCTTGCCACATAATCGCCGGCACTTGCCCAAGGACTGTCTGTCGCAAAGAGGATCCTGCCACTCCCAAATACCCGGACCATATTTACAAATTCATCATCCGTAAGCATACGGAAATCCTTTTTTTCTTCCTCCTTCACCCAGTGGAAATCTCCGATCGAAAATGCCGTATCCAGATAAACCTTCTTGTCGGCAAGTTTCTCAACCACTTCGTCCCAGAGCTGCCAGCCTCCCATATGGGCAAGCACCAGTTTTTCAGGCTGCACTTCCCGTACGACTTCCAGAATCTGATCCACCGTACAAAAGACGGGAGGATAAAGCCCGATATCCAGACCGGCATGCGTCACGATAATAAGTCCGATCTCACTGGCATACGCCATGATCCGTTTCATCCGTATATCGTTAAATCCTACCTTCACATAATCCGGATGCAGTTTGATCCCTTTTAAGCCCAATGCTTTTACTTCGTCCAGCACCGCTTTATAATCCGGCGTATCCGGATGAATGCCGCCCAACGAAAAAATACCGGTCTCATCAGTCTTTTTATTTATCTCGGCAGCGGAATGATTGATATTCTGCGCCTTAACAGGATTCGTGACGACCGGCAGAACCACGGACAGGTCCACGCCGTCTTCTTTCATACATTTTTCCAGTCCGGAAACCGTACCGTCGGAAAACGGAACCGTATTACTGGCTGCGGATAAATTGGCAATGGCTCCCTCTGCTATCCTGTCCGGAAATGTGTGGGTATGAAAATCTATGATCTTCATTTTTTCCTTCTTATCATGATATTGAACGGTCTGTTCCGGTGATATAAAGAGTTTATTTCCAAATTTTGATTTTAACATATGCTTTCTCTGCTCCTTATAAGAAAAAACAGGCAGACTCAGTTATCCTCTGATATCCGCCCGTTTCTCATGATCCGATTCCTGTTAAGGAATTCATAATTCCATAAATGGAATTCATAATTCCATAAATGGAATTCATAATTCTGCAAACTGAAATTGAACCGCCTGTTTCTCCAATACATCTTTTACCAATCTGTTGGATGTGAGAAGCAGGATCTGTTCTGTCTGAAATTGTTTCAGGCACTTCATCATATTGATAAGCTGCGTTTCATTATAATTCTTACATACATCATCCAGCACAAGAGGAATCTGCTCTTTACACATGGCAAGCGCAATTCCAAGCCGTACCGCGAGATAAATTTCATCCGCATCATCTTTTGGAACCCGGTTGAGTTCTGTCAAAAAGCCGCCTTCCCGAAGAGATACCGTATCATTTTCTCCGATCCGGATGCCCTGATATTTCCCGCCGGTCATTTCCGCGATCATTTTATCGATGGATTGGTTGATCTCCGAAGCGTGTTCCGAAACAAGATTTTCGGACTGTCGGTTAATCGTAGCGATCGCCAGATTGATAGAACGGATCTCCGATTCCAGCTCGCTCTTTTTCTTAAAGACGGAATTAAATTCCGCCCGCAGAGCGTTCCGCTTTGTACGCTCTTCCAAAAGCGCATTTTCTTTCTTTTTAAGCGCTTCTTTTTTCTCGGTGTATTCTCTTACATATGTGGTATCAAACTCAATGGCTTCCTGCTCCGCCCGTTCTTCTTCCAGCTCATCCAGAACTTTCTTGAAATCTTCTTCCGACGGGGTACTTACATCCATCGGTTCAAAAAATCCTTTTACCCGGAGACCGTCGATAATGGTAAATATAACAAAGATAACGGTAAATATAATAAAGAGCTTCCGGATCGCCGATTCAAACGGCATCATATAAACAATGGCTGCGATCACAAGGATAACCAGAAGACCGGTTGCAAAGATCACCGGAAGCCGGTCTGTCAGCTTCACGGGAGCGTCTTCTTCTTTATCCTCGTACATGCTTTTCGCATGCTGCTCCAGCTTATCCAGCTCTTTGTCAACATCTTCATTTTTTTCATAGGAAACGCTTCCGTCTTCATGTTCTACCATTTTTCTGGCAACCCGTTTCCGTTTGGCTGTCTCGATGGCGAACTCTTCATTCAGCTTTTTTAATTCCTCGTCGACTTCTTCTATATCATGATCTACAGAATCGTATTCCTCCAGCCGCTCTGTCAATTCATCGAGCCGGCGGATCAGAGGCTTGGTGTCATTCTTCTTTTTCTCTGCTTTCAGGAAGGAAAGCGCCTTCTCTTTCTGAATATAGGTAGTTCCGGTTTCGGATATATTCTTGAGACAGTCTTTTACCGCATCTTTCGGATCGTTTTCCGCCTCTCCTATCCGCATCACGTCGTTATATGTGCTGCAATCCGTTTCTATCATCGTCTTCTGCAGCGTATTCGGTGCGGAAAGTTTTTTCTCCCTTCCGGATTGTATATCCAGTACGGAAGTCTTCGCTGCATTCCGGAAAAACGTCCGCTCGATCAGATAGGAAGCGTTATCCTTCTTCATATATGCCTTTCCGGAGAAATCCCTGCCGTTTCTCGGTCTTTTTTCCTCCGAGCCTTCCAGTCCGTAAAAAATTCCCGACACAAATTCGCTGACTGTCGTTTTACCGGCGTCCTTTTCCCCATACAAAAGATTCATACCGGGCTTTAAATTGATTTCCGTATTATGAAATTTCCCGAATTCCTTTAATAATAATTTATTCAGATACATTTATCTATCTCCCGCTGTCTTCAGTGCTTCCAGTCCGTATTGGAGTGTTTTTCTCCGGATCTCATCATCAATATTCGGATTCTCATTAACATCCGTGATAAACCGTCCGATCAGGTTCTTTTCATTATTCTGAAGAAGAATCGTCTCATCGGATTCACATAATGTCCGGTCTGTTATATCATAAATATTATACCGCTCTTCCAGCTTGGCGAAATCAATGACCGTCCGCTTTGCCACTTTGCCTTTCAGCGTGATCCGGTATATATTATCGTATCCCAGCTTAAGGATCTGATGCTCGATTGCTTCGGTAACCGCTTCTAAACTCCGTTCAGGCGTAAGCTCAATGCTGAAATTCACATAACTTCTCTTATTGATCGGACGCCACGTGATCTTAGAACCGCCATCTGTGATCTCACCAAAGATATAGCCCCTTCTTCCGGTTTCCAGACAGGAAAGCGGTTCCGGAGAACCAGAGAATGCCATCCGGTTTTTCAGAATATGCGCCGGTTTATGCAGATTGCCGAGTGCAATATACTGAAATCCCTTTCGCGCCAGAACCTCTTTCCGGAACGGCATATGGTTTGCATCGCCGCCATAACCAAGAAGAATGTTAATGGCGCCTGTCTTTCCGGGATTTATGGTTTCCAGAATCCGTTCTGTGTATTCCGGTCTGCCGTAACTATATCCCGTAACGCAGGTATTAATGTCCTTTAAATACGCATTTGTCGTCTTGTCCCGCGGCAGAAGAACGGTACGGGATTGAAAGCGGAAGCCCGACTGCACGGAATCTTCTGCGATATAATCATGGCTTCCCGCAAGGAGCACCGTTTTGGTGACGCTCAGGTTTTTCAGCCTTTCATCCAGTTCATGCAGCATTTCTTCCGTTGGAGGCGCATCATACAGATCGCCGGCGATAAGCAGAAGGTCTACTTGTTCTTCTTCACAAATGTTTAGAATCTGATAAAAGGTTTCCTCAATTTCTTTGGCTCTGTCTGCGCCCCATTTACGGTCAGCGTCCGGAGAGGCGCCAAGATGTACATCGGATATATGAATAAATTTCATACTGATTTTCTCCTCAAATATCATAGATATTGTTATTATAAACTTTTTTCTGCATAAGTGCAAAATTTTTTATATTTTTTTTAAATTTTTTCAAAAAATAAATAACTTCCCCATGCTTGACTTTTTTAATCTTTTTTCTATAATGGATTACGGTAATTTTGAACGTGGGGTAAAGGAGGATAAAATGGCAGCTCAAATTATAGCAATCACAATTTTTCTCGCAATGTTTGTCCTGATCGTTCTCGACAAAATTGAACGCCAGTATGTAACCCTTGGCTGCGGACTGGCAACAATCATCCTGGTTTTCGGAATCTGTATGCGAAGCGTCGATGCAATTCTTACGGTTCTGAATCTGAAAACCATCTTTACAGCGGAATTCTGGCACGTATCAGGTGCGGAATCCGAGGCTTCCAGCGGTATCAACTGGGCAACCATCATTTTCATTGCAGGCATGATGATCATGGTAGAAGGAATGGCCAAATCCGGTTTTTTCCGTTGGCTTTGCATGCGTATCGCAAATATGGTAAAATACAAAGTAATACCAATCCTTGTAACATTTATGATCATGTCGTTCGTACTTGCGATGTTCATCGACAGTATTACGGTTATCCTGTTTTTGGCTGCCGTATCGGTGGAGCTTTCGCAATTATTAAAATTTAATCCGGTGCCTATGATCCTCTCGGAAATTTTCTGTGCGAATCTGGGCGGCGCGGCTACAGTATGCGGGGACCCGCCGAATATCATAATCGGTACTTCCCTCGGATATTCCTTCTTTGATTTCCTTACAAATACAGGATTTCTTGCGGCAATATCCTTAGTATTCATTATCATATACTTCTACTTTGCTTTCCGCAAGGAATTAAAGCAGAATGCAGGCAGTATCGATATTTCCGCCATGCCGGATCCGAAAGATGCGATCACGGACCGCCGGTCTTTTATATTTAGTACGGTCATCTTTCTGATCGCTATCTCACTTCTGGTTACACATGCAATGACCGGTCTGACGGTTGCATCGATCGGAGTATTTATAGCTCTTCTCACCCTCATCTGTTCCGGAAAGCAGGCGATCCATCTGCTCCGGAAAGTTGACTACAAGACACTGCTTTTCTTTATCGGACTCTTTGTAGTCGTGGGCGGACTTGAGCAGACCGGAATTCTGGAGATCATCGCAGGCTTTATCAAAAACATCAGCGGCGGAAACGCTATGCTGATGACGGCTATCATCATCTGGGTATCTGCGATTGCAAGCGCATTTGTGGATAATATTCCTTTTGCGGCAACTATGGTTCCCGTCATTCAGGAGCTTGCTTCCTCGCCCGCAATGCTTTCAACGCTGGTATATGCGCTTTCCATCGGTACGGATATCGGCGGCAGCGCAACTCCGATCGGAGCGTCCGCAAATGTTGTAGGTACTTCCGTTGCGGCGAAAGCCGGACATCCGGTTGGCTGGGGCAGATATTGTAAGAAAATCGCGCCTGCCACGATTCTGGTTCTTATTATTTGTACTATTGGTATATTTCTCAGATATTTTTAAGGAGGATAAAGCATGACGAAACAGCTCATCATTGCTATCGGCAGAGAGTACGGCACCGGCGGCCACGACATTGCCAAAGAGCTTGCCGCCCGTTTTGGAATACAGTATTACGACCGTAATATTCTGGATGAGATCGCAGAAGAAAAAAAATATAGAAGTAAAAAATCTGGAGACCTATGACGAACGGCCAAAGCGGGTGCTTTTCTCCAGAACTGTGCGGGGATATAGCAATTCCCCGGAACAGGTGATCGCTGAAATGCAGTTTGATCTTCTGCGTAAGAAAGCAGCCGCTGGAGACTCTTTTGTGATCGTCGGTCGGTGTGCGGAATATATCCTGAAAGATTATGACTGTATGGTTTCTATCTTCATCACAGGCGACATGGAATGTAAGATCAAACGAACCATGGAAACCCGGAATATGACGAAGCGGGAAGCGGAAGCCGCCATAAAACGCCATGATAAACATCGGAAGATGTATTACTACCATAATACCAATCTTCCATGGGGCGCCCCGATGAACCATGATCTGATCATAAACGCCAACACGCTGGGACTGGAAAAAACAACGGACTTCCTCGAACAGTATATCCGGACCTTTCAGGAAGAAGCATAAAAAGAAGCTGGGCAGAATCGCCCAGCTTTTTTTATTCTGTCCTGTGCAGATATTTTTCTTTTGTAGCAAGACCTCCCCGTATATGCCGCTCCGCTTTATTTGTGTCCAGAATCTTACGCACTTCCTTGGCAAGTTCCGGATCCACAAACATCAGACGTTCGGAAACATCTTTATGTACCGTACTTTTACTGACTCCAAATTTCTTCGCTGCGTGCCTTACTGTCGCTTTATTATTTAAAATATAGTTTCCTATCTCAAGTGCCCGTTCTTCTATATACTCTCTCAATAGAAACCTCAAAGAATGTATTTGTACAGTTTATGCCCAAAGAAAAAGAAGTAGTACCATGAATTCACTATCCGAGCAGCATATCCAGTATCAGCATAACGATAAATCCGAGCAGTATGGAGTAGGTAGCCAGACGCTCATTTCCGTTGCTGTGGGTTTCCGGTATCATCTCGTCGCTGATGATATATAACATGGTTCCGCCCGCAAATGCCAGTGCGACCGGAAGAATATGGGAAGAGATCCCCGCCGCAAAATACCCGATAAATGTACCCAGAATTTCAATACAGCCTGTCACAACCGCAAGAGCAAACGCCCTGCCACGGCTGACTCCCGCCATAACAAGCGGCGATACGGTGATGATA
>CANRMC010000083.1 GCA_947631605.1 uncultured Lachnospiraceae bacterium | reverse complement strand
GGAATCGAACAGGGATTTAAAAATGCAGTCATTGCGGCGGACAGGGCAATCGTCATTACTACGCCGGAGGTATCTTCCATACGGGATGCCGACCGGATCATCGGGATTCTGGAAGCAAATGAAATGAAGCGGACGGAGCTTCTTATCAACCGTGTCCGCGTAGATATGGTACGCAGGGGAGAAATGATGACGGTTACTGATATTTGTGATATACTGGCAGTACCGCTGATCGGCGTGATACCGGATGATGAAGGTATTGTTATTTCCGGCAACAGGGGAGAGACTCTGTGCGGAAGCAATTCACCGGCGGGAAAAGCCTATATGAATGTAGCAGAACGAATCACAGGAGAAGATGTGGATTTTCTGGAGCTGAACAGCTTCCGGTTCTTCCGCTTATTTAAGAAGAAGGATAAACATGTTTCAAAAGTACAGTCTCAAGGATTATAATTTTCAATTACTTATACTGGTGATCGCGGCGATGGTATTCGGCGTTGTTGTGATAAACAGTGCCGATTCCTCATTTACGCAAAGGCAGATTGTCGGAATCGTGATAAGTCTTGTCATTATGCTTGTTTTATCACTGATCGATTACCATTTTATCTGCAAGTTTTTTATACCGTTATATATTCTGAACCTGCTGCTTCTAACTGCGGTCCTCCTGTTTGGAGTAACCAGAAACAACGCTACCAGATGGTTTAAGATCGGAAATATCCAGTTCCAGCCGTCGGAGCTTACCAAGGTGATCATGATACTTTTCATTGCGGTGCTGCTTCATAAGAGAAAGGAAAAAGAAAAGCTGAATGCATTTTCCAGTATACTTTTCTTTGTAGTTTTGGTTGCGCTTCCGATTCTTCTGATCTTCCGGCAGCCGGATCTTTCTACGACGATCTGTATTGTACTGGTTCTTTGCACCATGTATTATATGGCGGGACTCAGTTATAAAAGTATCGGACTCATCCTGCTTATCCTGATTCCTTTAGTAGGAGGCTTTATCTGGTATATCCAGCAGCCGGATCAGAAACTTTTATATCCGCATCAGGTGGAACGTCTCATGTCCTTTATCTATCCGTCTGAATATGGAGATGTAACGGCGCAACAGGATAACTCCGTTATGGCTATCGGTTCCGGTGAACTGAACGGGAAGGGACTGAATACTTCTACCATTGCAACGGTGAAGGATGCGAATCTGATCTCCGAGCAGCAGACAGATTTTATTTTTTCCGTCATAGGAGAGGAATTAGGCTTCGTAGGAAGCGTATTCATTCTTGCAATCTTACTGCTGATAGTGTTACAATGTATAAGGATAGCAAGAAAGTCCACAGATACGGAAGGAATGTTGATCGCCTCCGGAGTGGGGTGCCTGATCGGGTACCAGTCGTTTATCAATGTGGGAGTTGCAACGGCGCTTCTGCCAAATACAGGGATTCCGCTTCCTTTCATCAGTTACGGACTCAGCTCTCTGCTCAGTACGGCGATCGGAATCGGAATGGTCTTAAATATCAGCATGCAGCGCAGAAACTATTAGGAGACGGTTATGAACGTAGTATTAATTGCCCATGATACCAAGAAAAAATTAATGCAGAATCTATGTATTGCTTATCGGGGAATCTTCAGCAAGCATACCTTGTATGCGACAGAAACAACGGGACGTCTGGTGGAAGATGCTTCCGGTCTTCCTGTGCATAAGTTTCTGGCAGGACATTTGGGAGGCGTGCAGCAGATCGGAATACAGATCGAAAGCAATCAGATGGATATGGTGATTTTCCTCTGTGATCCGATGGTCCATATTAATCGTGAAAACGACTATTATAATATTTTTTCACTCTGCGATATTCACAATATTCCGATCGCATCCAACCTTGCTTCGGCAGAACTGATGATAAAAGCGCTTGAGCGGGGCGATCTCGATTGGCGGGAGTTATATAAACACTGACAGGATTCTTATATGAATAAGAGTATTTTATTTTATCTGATCTCATTATGTATTTGCGCGGCCTTGTTTTTTGGGTTTTATTTTGATGGAAAGAATTTTGACGACGATTATGACGTTTCTGTACCGGCGCAGGTAAGATATGCATCGGACATTCCTTTGTCCGGACCGTCCGGTTTTGGTTCCAGTCATGCGGTCGTTCCGGCGGGCACGAATCTGAATAACAGTTTATTTGCAGATAATACATATGCAGCCATACTTGTGGATAACGAAAGCGGCGAATGTCTCGTAGCGCATAACCCGCACAGCCGGATTTATCCGGCAAGTATGACGAAACTTGTAACCGCCATGGTAGTCTGTGATGAGATTGCAAAGGGTAATTTAAGTCTGGATGATGAGATTACCATCGACCATAAGATTATTTTCAACGAAAGCGGTGTCATGGCAAGCAAGCTGGATGCCGGCTGCAAGATTACGGTACGGAACCTGATGTACGGACTTCTGATGAAATCTTACAATGATTATGCGGTCATACTCGCCGAGCATATCAGCGGAAGCGTGGAGAATTTTGCAGTACTTATGAACCAGAAGGCAAATGCGATCGGAGCGACAAATTCCCACTTTGTAAATCCCCACGGACTGCATGATGATGAACATTATGTAACGGCTTACGATATGTATCTTATCGTAAATGAAGCATATAAGTATGATCTGATACGGGAAATTGACTCATACAGGAGTTTTACATATACTTATCTGGACGCTGCTGGAAATCCGGTACAGGCGGATATTACGCCGACCAACGCTTTTCTTGCCGACAGGGTTACGCTGCCGTCAAATATAACCATCAAAACATGGAAAACGGGAACCACTCATATGGCGGGGCGGTGCCTTGCGATGGTTATTGAAATTGACGACAGGGATTATACAGTCATGGTTGCGGACAGCGTATCCAGTGAGGATTTGTATAATAATGTCAGTATGATGTTCAATTTAACAAATCAATAAACAACAGGAGGAACCGGAAATGCTGGAGATCATTATTGGTGAAGAAGGAAAAGGAAAAACAAAGGTACTGCTCGAAAAAGCCAACAACGTTGTGAAGATCAGCGGGGGAACAGTCATCTATATCGACCAGAACAACAAACATATATATGAACTGAGCAACCGCATCCGTTTTGTCAATGTGCAGGATTTTCATATCGAAAATTCCGAAATGTTTCTAGGCTTTATTCTTGGTATTATTTCTTCCGACCATGATCTGGACAAGATTTTTCTTGATAATTTCAAAATCCTCAGTAAATCCCATAGCGATTCTCTGGAACCAATCCTGAACAAATTATACGAACTTTCTGAAAAATATGAGATTGACTTCATTGTGAGTCTGTCCATGCCGCACGATGAACTGCCGGAGAAATTTAAAGATTTTGTTGTAGAATCATTATGAATAAGAATAAAAACGAAAATAAACTTTTACAATTTAATACCCGCAGCCAGGTTGTACCGATCAATGCAGCGCTCATTATTTTTCTGTTTATTTTCGTGTATATCCTGATCACTATACTTCGTTCCGCAGGGAAAGAACCGATCGCAACCTACAAGGTGGGAGAGAGCAATATCAATAACAATATAACCTGCACAGGTATTGCGCTTCGGAATGAAATCCAGGTAACCGGAAATAAATCCGGATATGTCTGCTATTATGTAAGAGACGGTGAAAAAGTAAAAAAAGGGGCAGGCGTTTGTACGATTGATGAGACAGGAAATCTGCTGTCTTCCCTGTCTGATGAATCGGCGGGTGCGGCAGTTTTTACGGACGCGGATTATCAGGATATCCGGAGCGCCATTTCACTGTATAAGACAACATATACGGACGAGAATTTCTATGATGTGTATAATTTTAAGATGGATATCGACCGGAAGGTGTTGGAGATTTCCAATGAAATCCTGATGCAGAAAATATCGGAAAGTAACGCCACGGTCCAGTCCGGTCTGCAAACGGTGGCTTCTCCGGAGAGCGGAATCGTATCTTATTATACCGATGGTTTTGAAACAGTGACGCCGGAAACTCTGACGGAGGATATGTTCGACAAGTCACTGTATGAGAAAAATTCCCTGAAATCCGGTGAGATCATCAACAATACCGCGCCTTTATTTAAGATCGTAGGAGATGAGAACTGGCATATCGTGTGTCAGATCTCATTTGACGAGGCAAATGTTCTGCTGGAGGAATCGAATGTCACATTTACGATCAATAATTCCAATTATGAAGTGACGGCTCCATTTGAATTGATTCAGAAAGAAAACGGTTATTTTTTGAACATTTCCCTGTCGAAATACATGACGGACTATATTTCGGAACGGTATCTGAACATTGAGATCATTTTAGATAAATATGAAGGCTTAAAGATTCCAAATACAGCCTTAGTGGAAAAGGACGTCTATAAAATTCCGGAAGAATATGTGTCAAAGGGTGGAAATTCTTCGGAAAATAATAAAGTAAACATCCAGACGCTTGATGAAAACAACGAGCCGACCATTACGCAGGTCGAACTGAACATCTACCGTATACAGGACGGATTTTATTATGTGGATCCGAATGATTTCCAGCCGACGGACGTAATTGTCCAATTGGATACCAATAATACGATCAGCGTATCGCTTCTTACGACGGAACGTCTCACCGGCGTCTATAATGCAAATAAAGGTACTGCCGATTTTACCGAGGTTACGATTCTGAAAACCGGCGATGAATTTACGATCGTAAGTGATGATGGCAAACTTCGGGAATTTGATAATATCATTATGAATTCCGATGAAGTGAAAGATAATCAGATCATATACTAAGCAGGAAAGAAGGGAACTATCTTGTTAGCAGAAAACTTAAAAGCCGTACAGGAAAATATACGCTCCGCCTGTGAAAAAGCGGGACGAAGCTATGAAGACGTAAAACTGATCGCCGTAAGCAAAACAAAACCTCTGTCTGACATTGAAACACTGATTACCTGCGGTGTAAATGATTTTGGCGAAAATAAGGTTCAAGAGCTTACCGAAAAGTATGAGAATGTTTCCCGTCCGGTGAATTTCCACCTGATCGGACATCTGCAGACCAATAAAGTAAAGTATGTCGTTGGCAAGACTGTCCTGATACATTCGGTTGATTCTTTGCATCTGGCGCAGGAAATCGAGAAAGAATCAGCAAAGAAAAATCTGGTTTCCGATATTCTGATCCAGATCAATATTGCAAATGAAGAAACGAAATTCGGAATCCGGCCGGAAGAAACGGAAGAATTGGTACGGGCTGTCAGTAAAATGCCCCATATCAGAATCAAAGGGCTTATGACTATCGCCCCATTTGTACAGAATGCTGAACTAAATAGGGGACTTTTTAGAAAAATGCACCAAATATTACTTGACATAAAATCTCAAAGCATAGATAATGTTGATATGGATATTTTATCTATGGGTATGACAAATGACTATAGAGTTGCAATTGAAGAAGGCTCTAATATGGTACGCGTGGGAACTGCAATTTTTGGAGCGCGTAATTACAATATTTAGATGGGAGAAGTAGCATGAGCAAGAATGGGAAGAAGAGTTTTTTAGATTATTTCAAGGTAAAAGATTCTGAAGACGATTATGATGATGAGGATTTTTTCGACGAAGAAGACGATTACGATGATGAGGAGGATTATTATAGTTCCAGAAAGCCTGCCAGAAAGACAGACGCATCGAAATCAAAAGGCGGATATGACACATCCAGAACAGCAGTGAAGAATACTTCACAGTCTTACAGTTCGTCTTCCTACCAGCAGAATTCTACTTCGTCATATGGCGGACAGAATTATAAAAAGCCGGCAAAACCTGCACCGCAGCAGGAGAATAAACTTGTGGCGTTTGATAACACGCAGCGGAGACAGAACTATAGGCCTTCCAGTGAAGTATATGTTATCAAACCTCTGGAGATGGATGATGCACAGACAGTATCCGATTTCCTGAGAAACGGAAAAACCATCGTCATTAACATGGAAGGCGTTCAGATGGATCCCGGACAGAGGATTATTGATTTTATCGGCGGCGCCTGCTATGGTCTGGGCGGTGATTTAAAAGCAATATCCGCAAATATTTTTATTGCGGCTCCCGGTAATATAGAGATTTCCGGTGATCTAAGGGAAGAGATCCTGAACGAATCCACCTTATCGCCGCAGCTTGGAAAATACTGATCTATGATAAAATTCAGGGAAAATGCATATAAAGGGGGAGTATCATGCTAACACCAGTTGATATTCAGCAGAAAAAATTCAAAATGGGACTTGGTTATGACAAAAAGGATGTCAATACATTCTTTACGGAAGTCTCCAAAAGCTATGAGGAATTATACCGCTCAAATGCTGATTTAAAAGAGAAGGTAATTACGCTTACAGACGGATTGCAGCATTATAAGACAACCGAAGAATCACTCCAGAAGTCCCTGATGCTGGCAGAAAAGAATTCTCAGGAATCAAAAACCAACGCGGCGAGAGAAGCCAAAAATATAGAGCTGGAAGCGAAAAACAGGGCAAATGAAATCGTAAACGAGGCATATCAGCAGTTGGAAGAACTGGAAGAAAAGATGAAAGAGATAGAGTCCAGATATGCCGAATATAAGAGTAATTTTGCTGCTCTTGTAAAACAGCAGTTTGACATTTTGGAGTTAAAGGATTTTGATCCGGATGCATATATTGATCCAAATTATGTAATGGGAGGTTTCGGAGCGCCTGCTTCCGGATCCGGATATGAGGATTCCGGTTCTCTGGGCGGCAGTTTTTCCGATGATCCGCAGATGCGGGATGCCTCTACTCTGGGTGCCGCAAGTGGCGGCGCTTCTGCGGCAGCAAGACGGGAGGCAAACAGAAGCAATACGACTTCCGTATATGGAACCACTCTGGGAGGAAGCGGTATTGATCCGTTTGGCGAGGGAACGAGTAGCTCTGATACACCCTTAAAGAAGAAAGAGACCGCAAAAGATACCGGAAAGAAGGCAAAACCTGCGCCTGCTTCCGAAGAAAAACCTGCAAAGAAAGAGAGTGCTGTAAAGCAGGAAGCAAAAGCAGAGCCTGAAAAAGAAAAGGAAAAAGAAGAAGAGGACTCTCTGGTAGGAGATATTCAGGATAAGCCGTCTTCCAAAATAATGATTGATGATAATTCCAATTCAAATCCGAATGAAGACGCAGATGGATTTGAGTTTGTGTAGGAGATAAAAGATATGTCAGACCGTTTAACCGTACATATGGATGAAGTTCCAATTTATGACATCACATATCAGGATTCTTTTCACAATCTGGCAGAGCAGTTAAAGAGTCTTCATACAGAAAACCGGAAACTATGCATTGTTTCTGATTCGAAAGTAGCATCCTATTATATGGATGCTATTTTACGTGTGGCGGAGCCTGTCTGCAAAGAAGTGATCTCCTTTGTTTTTGAAGAAGGAGAGAAGAGCAAGAATCTGGATGTGGTAAGAAATCTGTATGAGACTCTGATCCTTGCTAAATTTGACCGGAACGACCTTTTAGCGGCTCTGGGAGGCGGCGTTGTCGGCGATCTTACCGGTTTTTCGGCAGCCACTTATCTCAGAGGCATTGATTTTATCCAGATTCCGACCAGTCTTTTGGCCCAGGTGGATTCCAGTATCGGCGGAAAAACCGGCGTCGATTTTGATTCTTATAAGAATATGGTGGGAGCCTTTCATATGCCGAAGCTTGTGTATATGAATGTGAAAACCCTCGATACTCTCGACAAAAGGCAGTTTTATTCCGGTATGGGTGAAATCGTAAAGAGCGCGCTGATTCGGGATGAAGAATTTTTTGATTTTCTGGAATTCCATATTCAGGAAATTGAAAAACAGTCCCCGGATGTCCTCACAACCATGATATATAAGAGCAACCTTGTTAAACGCGCCGTTGTGGAAAAGGATCCGACGGAAAAAGGAGAGCGGGCGCTCTTGAATTTCGGTCACACGTTGGGACACGCGCTTGAAAAATATATGGATTTTAAATTACTGCATGGAGAATGTGTCTCGATCGGCTGTATGATGGCGGCGATTTTATCATATAATAAAAGACTGCTCGATAAAGATTCCCTGAATCGGATCCTGCATCTGATCCGGAGACTCCATTTGCCGGATTTAAAGGATGAAACCATAAATGCAGAGCAGATTGTTGCATTTACAAAGAATGATAAAAAGATGCAGCAGGGCAGCATCCGGTTTATTTTATTAAATAGAATAGGAGAGGCATTTATCAGTACGGATGTGACCGATGCTGATATGATTCAGGCGATAGAGGACTATCTTTTGCTTGAAATGTAAAGTTAGCCATGAAAGTGAAAACCTATATCCTTCCATTGGTCATCTGTGCAATTCTTACAGCCATTGACCAACTGGTTAAGCATATCATAACAGGCAGTCTGGCTCTGTATGACAGTATCCCTGTGATAAAAGATGTTTTTGAGATCAACTATATTCAGAACAGCGGCTCAGCGTGGGGGCTTTTATCCGGCAAGACCGGATTTCTGCTTGCCATTACCATACTTGTGCTTCTGATCGTATTTTACGTATATCATAATATTGCGGAAAATTCCAGATATCTGCCTGTCCGTATTTGTCTGATCTTTCTTCTGGCAGGCGCATTGGGAAATATGATCGACCGGATCGTATTGGGATATGTGATTGATTTCCTGTATTTCAAACTGATCAATTTTCCGGTTTTCAATGTAGCGGATATGTATGTGACGATCAGTATGATTGTCCTGCTTTTACTGGTGATCTTTAAGTATAATACGGACGATTTGGATGTTATGCTGGGAGATAAGGTATTGACAGAAGACGGAAGCTATATATCCAAAAAACATTTGAACCGTTCCTCAAAAAAGCGTGATGAAAATGATGAATCCAGCAATTGATCCAGAGAATAATTCCATGAATAATGCTATAAATGAACCTATGAATGAACTCATGAATGATTCCATAAATGATTCCGTGAATGAACCCATAAATGAATTCGTAAAGGAACCCATGAATGAATTCATAAAGGAACCCATGAATGAACCCGTAGTTTTTTTCGTGGATGAAGGATCCGAAAATCTCCGAATCGATAAATATCTTTCGACAGAGCTTCCGGATCATTCCCGTTCTTATATTCAGCACCTGATTGAAAACGGTCATGTTTCGGTCGGACAAAAGACAGTAAAATCCAATTATAAGCTGCGTATCGGTGATAAGATCGAAATTCAGATACCGGAACCGGAAACATTAGATATCGAACCGGAAAATATCCCCCTTACAATCATATATGAAGATGAACACCTCCTTGTTGTGGATAAACCAAAAGGTATGGTGGTTCATCCCTCAGCAGGGCATTACAGCGGTACGCTGGTGAATGCTCTGTTATATCATTGCGGGGATCGTTTATCCTCTATAAACGGCGTTTTAAGGCCGGGAATCGTACACAGAATCGATATGGACACCACAGGCCTTCTGGTGGTCTGTAAAACGGATTCTGCCCATAAGAGTCTTGCCGAACAGTTCCATGTTCATTCTATTACCCGCGTTTATACGGCAATTGTATACAATAATCTGAATCCGGAAGAAGGAACCATTCATGCGCCGATCGGACGCAGTCCGAAGGACAGGAAGAAAATGGCGATCGTTCCCGATGGGAGGGACGCTATAACTGATTATAAGGTGATTAAACGGTTAAAAGATAATTTCAACCTGATCGAATGCCGGCTTCGTACCGGACGTACACA
>CANRMC010000082.1 GCA_947631605.1 uncultured Lachnospiraceae bacterium | reverse complement strand
CTATATGCTGGTACCGGCATGGATTTATTCGGAGGAGGATAAAGAGTCCCTTACTTATGAAAAATATACATTCTTTGCCATCAATGCAATTGACGGAAGTTATATTGAATTGTATGAATGATCATTTACAGACAGATTGTCATATAAGGTGGTATGCAGATGATATCATCCTTGAAGCTTAGATTTCGTGGGTGTATCACATAACATTCGCCTATCCGGCTCTTGTACTTTTCCTTGAAGCGTTTCAGCGACTCTATCGAATACCTCTTTCCTGATTTGACCTCTATCGGGTACATCTTGTATTTCAGCTTACTGTTATTAGAGATAAGGAAATCTATTTCAATATCATTGCGGTGTTTTTCGGTGTTGTATTGCGTATAGAAGTAGAGCTTGTGACCGTTTGCAGTAAGCATTTGAGCGATAGTGTTCTCATAGAGCATACCTTCGTTCATATTCAGTTCGTCACCAAGTATCTGCTTATAGACCTCATCTTCAAGCAGTTCGTTTTCGTCAAAGGCATGGCTGACAAGCAGTCCCGTGTCGCATAGATAACACTTCACATATGCTCTGTTTTCGTTGATAGACAGCCCTACATTGGGATCATTACACAGGAAGCACTCATTGGAAATCATTGAATCTGACAGCCAGAAGAAAGTTTCCTCATATTGCTCGGCTTTACTGCCTGTCGAAACATCACTGAATACCACACGTTTTTCGTGTCGGGACAAAAGCCCCGGTATCTGGTCAAAGATTGTCAGTACTTTGCTTCTGTACCTGATATCTATTTTCATGATGTCGCTGCGGTACAGTGAGAGAATGTCACGCTTTTCCACATCGGCTTTGTCAAAGTCTTTGCGGCTTTCCAGAAAAGCAATAACGCTTTGCGGCATACCTCCCACAAGCATATACTGCTTGAACAGGAGCATCGCTTTGTGATGAAGTTCGTTTTCAAGAGGTGTTCTGTCAGAAAAGCACTTTCTGATATAGCTTATGATCTGTTCCTCGCCAAGAGCTTCGCAGAATTCTTCAAAGTCAAGCGGATACATACTGAGATGACGCTCCTCCGATGGGATGACGATATTTTTAACATTCTCCTTTATTGAGATCAGCGATCCTGTTTCAATATAATCATATCTGCCGTCGGCAACGAGATATTTGATACATTCCCGTGCTTTCGGATACATCTGAACCTCATCAAAGATGATAAGCGAGTCTCGCTGATACAGCTTCACGCCGTAATATGTGGAAAGAAGCATGAAAAATGTATCGAGGTCGTTTATGTTCTTCACAAAATAGTCTTTGACCTCGTCGGGACACCTGGCAAAGTCAATGAGGATATAGCTTTTATACTCATTCTTGCCAAATTCCTCGCAGATCGTAGACTTTCCAATACGTCTTGCACCCTCTATCAGAAAGGCCTTTTTTCCGTTAAGCTCGTTTTTGAGCGTCAACAGCTTGTCATACATTTTACGTTTCAGTATCATAATAATTCCTCACTCCACAATGCGCAGATTTATAAACGACATGATATTCCACAATGCGCAGGTATAAAAATGTTCTACAACCCTATAATGCGCAACTTTGTGATTGTTATACTATATAATAATAACTTTGTCAAACATTTGTTGCTATATATCAATATACAATAAACAAGAATAAGTTTCGTTTCCTCAACATGATACTCACATTTTCAACACGTGAATTGTCGAATTTAGCGCGGAGGAATCGAAGAAAAAAAACAGTCGGAAATTACTGTCTAAACTTGCGCCGAGTAGGATATTGCCGAATATATACCCCTCAACTATAATGAACAGGAAGTAAAAAACAGGAGGGGAATTATGAATCGTATAAGAGTGCTGATCTGTAAGCATGATATAGGTTATACGAACAAGATAAAGGAAATTTTAGAGAAACGGGACGATATAATGGTCGTTGGGACAGCGCGGGAAAAGGACAAGATTCTGGACATGATGAAGCGCAAGGAACCGGATGTCATTATTCTGGATTCTATTTTAAAGGAAGCCGATGGCATTGATATCATGCTTGAGACGGACCGGATGAGGCAGAAGGATTTAACAAAGTTTCTTATCAGTACGTTAGGGAAACAGGCGGATCATATCAGTCATGTTATGGAAGAGGAAGCGGAAAATATCTGCGTCTGCATGCTGGATGGAGCCTGTGAAGAAGAATGTATCTACGATGCGGTAAAATATACGATGCGCCAGAAAAAAAGCGGTGTGGTACTCTATCAGAGCGGTGAAGAGGAAAGCGTCTCAGACAGCGAGCTTATGATGATGGTGACGGAAATGATTCATGAAATCGGTGTGCCGGCACATATCAAAGGCTATCAGTATCTCCGGACATCAATTATCATGGCTGTGAATGATATGGATATTCTGAATTCTATTACAAAGCAGCTTTATCCGGAGGTTGCAAAAGAGCATGGGACAACCCCTTCCAGAGTAGAACGCGCCATCCGCCATGCGATTGAAGTGGCGTGGAGCAGGGGAAAGGATGAGACGATAAGCGAATTATTCGGCTATGCCGTGAACTCCCGAAAGGTAAAACCGACAAATTCTGAATTCATTGCTTTGATCGCGGATAAGATCCGGTTGGATAACAGGATAAAGAGTGCCTGATTTCAACTTGAATCGGAGAATTTTGTGATTTATCATCACATTATGCGGAGAAATTCATAGAGTTTCGAAAAAAGCAGGAAACAGAGAAAGGGGAGTAATATAAATGGAGGAAAATAAGACAGTTCGGGTTGTGATCGCCGACAATGACTGTGAAAATATCGCAGATCAGCTTGTTACGGCGTGCGGCGAGGATAAAATTACGGTTTCGGCTACCGCTAAAGAGGGAGAGGAAGCCTATCAGGCAGTTTTGAATTATCAGCCGGAGGTATTGGTTCTGGATGTTTTCCTGACCGGAATGGACGGTCTGGAAGTGTTGGAACAGATAAGACAGAAGGAGGAATTAAACGATATCAAAGTATTGTTTCTGACTTCCGTTGGTTCCCAGAGGATCATAAGCTGCGCGTTTTCACTGGGCGCAGATTATTATCTGCTGAAGCCGTTCAATGCGGAAATCCTGGCAAAACGGGTGCTGCAGATTGCTTCATACGGTACGAAGGATCGTCAGAATTCTGAAGTGAATTTTGGAAATACGCAGGAAGAATATATGATGGGAAGTCTGGAGAGTGATGTGACGGATATTATAAGGGATATCGGGATACCGGCGCATATCAAAGGATATCAGTATATCAGGGAAGGTATCATTATGTCGGTAAAAGATGCGAATATGCTGAATTATATCACGAAGCTTCTGTATCCGACCATTGCAAAAAAATACCGGACAACATCAAGCAGTGTAGAGCGTGCGATCCGTCATGCAATTGAAGTTGCGTGGAACCGTGGAAAGATCGAAGTGATCGAGGAGATGTTCGGTTATACGGTCAGCGCAGGAAAAGGAAAACCGACAAATTCAGAGTTTATTGCACTGATCGCGGATAAGCTGAGGCTGGAATATAAAATGCGTGCGTAAAAGCGGAAAATTTTTATTGACGAAACGGAAATCCTAAAATAAAATAGAGGCATAATATTTGGGAGGAAAAATAAAGTGTCAGTGCAAGGTACGAATGAGGGCGGTTCGGGATTTAAGAGCGCGCCGGGCAGAACTGCCGATTCCCATAAACGGTTTCATTCCGGAGAGGGTGAAAGAAGAACGGGAGAAAGACCATTTAACAGCAATCGTTTTGAAAGGAGTTCCGGACAAGGACAAAAAACGGACAGACCAAGATACGATAAAGAAAGACCGCGATACGATAAGGACAGACCAAGATACGACAAGGATAAGCCGCGATATGATAAGGACAGACCGCAGGGCAGACGTGACAACGATTATGGACGGTTTATGAAAGATAAGGATGACGACGACAGGGACAGCGCAAGAAGAAGCCGGTCGGTCCGTCCAAAAGAAAATAAACCTGCCGTTTCACAGCCGGACAAGACAAAAACCCAGCTCCGGTTAGAAAAAGAGCAGAAAACCATTAAGAAAAAAAAGGATTACAGTACGAAGAAGAAAGAAAGCAGCCGTCCGCAGCCAAAAGTTAAGCGGGCGAATAATATCAATTATACAAGAGAGTATATGAACGGCGCTTTCGATGATTACGAAGATTACGACGAGTAAACATAGCATATACAAAATATAAAAGAGCGGGAGAATAATTTCCTGCTCTTTTTGTTTCTTAATTCTCTTGTCAATTCGAATCCTTTTATTGCTTTTTTCCCTATGATTATGTATAATGGGAACAGGCTATTTGACTATACGTGAAGAAGTGGGGGATTATATGTTTGGAGTATATTTTGGCAAGTTTCTTCTGGACGAGGGAGTATTGACAGAATCCCAGTATCAGGAGATCATGGAAGAGAACAGGACAAAGCGTCTGAAACTTGGACCTCTGGCTATTCTGGAGGGGTATATGACGGAAGCGCAGGCGGAAGAGATCAATGCCATACAGGCAATGAAGGACGTCCGCTTTGGTGACATTGCGGTTGAGAAAGGTTACCTTTCTCAGGAGCAGGTTGGCGCACTCTTAAAGAAACAGGGGGATTCCTACCTGTTATTTATGGATGCTTTGACTGAGCGGAAGATCTTAAGCGTGGATGAAGCCATGCAGTGGCTGAACCAATTCCGCAGGAAAGAAGAGCTTACGCTGTTTGAACTGGATGCTTTAAAGAGCGGTGATATTGACCGGATCATTCCGGTATTTACAAAAGACGCTTCCTGTCCGGTTCTGATTCAGGACTATATGGCGCTGATTGCCCGGAATATCGTCCGTTTTATTGATAACAAAGTTAGATTCGGAAAGATTGAGCGCATACCGCAGTATCGGGCGGCTTGTATGGCTGCTCAGGAAATGGACGGCGCTTCAAATATGTACATAGCAATCGGCTCTGACGGCAGTACCGGCGGAGTACAGAAATTGGCTTCCATTTATGCAAAAGAAGAGTTTCCGACGCCGGATCTGGATGCGCTGGATGCTGTCTGTGAATTTATCAATGTTTCCAACGGACTTTTTGCGACGAGGCTTTCAGAAGATGATATAGAAATGGATATGCAGCCTCCGGTCATGAAAGACGAGCCGGTTACGATCCATTCCGGCAGTATGATGTATAAACTTCCGTTTTATATTATGGGAGAGAAGGCAGATCTGGTCATCTGCATGGAATCAAAATGGAGTATAGTATGATCGGAATGGAAGGTGAATGAAATGGCAAAGATACTGATTGTAGATGATTCAAGAACTTCAAGAAAAATACTGAGAGGTATGCTGGAAGAGGCCGGTCATACCATTGTCGGCGAAGCTGTGAACGGCGAAGAAGGCGTAGCGCAGTATAAGAGCCTGAAGCCGGATCTTGTAACGCTGGATGTGACGATGCCTGTCATGGACGGAATCGAGTGCCTGAAGCAGATCAAGGCGGAAAGCAGTGATGCGAAAGTGGTTATGGTTACCGCGGCGGGACAGAAATCCAAAATGATGGAAGCAATCAGCAACGGGGCTGATGAATTTGTATCAAAGCCTTTTGATGCAGACAAGCTTAAGAGTATTATAAGTAAGGTCGTAGGTTGATTAGAAAGGCACTCATACATTGAGTGCCTTTCTTTATAGGAGATTGTTGAATGATAGAAACTGTTGTTTCCGTAAAACTGATTGCGGAGGGAACCCTGAAGATTAAGAAAAACCGGCTTGCACCGGACTTTCCTACGGGAAATGAAAAGCGTATCTGTATCGTATCCGGCATTTACGGGGATGAGCTTCAGGGACAATATATCTGTTATGAGATCATAAAACGCATAAAACTAAATTATGATAAACTGACCGGTATCGTGGATGTGTATCCGGCGCTGAATCCTTTGGGAATGGAAGCGAAGACGAGAGAGATACCGGGTTCAAAACTGGATATGAATGAACTGTTTCCGGGTTCCAAGAGCGGAGCCATGGGAGAATATGCCGCATATTGCATTATGGAAGACATTAAGGGAGCGGATTTCTGTCTGGATGTCCATGGCAGCAATCTGTACCTTCATGAGATTCCTCAGATCCGGCTGAATGAGGATGTGGTTGCATCCGTCATGCCATACGCAAAGTATCTGAATGCGGATATGATCTGGGTTCATCCTTCCACACAGGTACGGGACGGAAGCCTTGCATATGAGCTGAATGCAGTGGGCGTGAAATGCTGTGTGACGGAGTCCAGTTTTGCCTACAAGATCGATCAGAAGTACTGTAACCAACTGGTGGATGGTATATTTGCGCTTATGAATTACATGGGAATCTGGCAGGGGGATGTGATCGAGCCTCGTAAGGCTGTTATTACATATGATAATCAGGTGACCTATCTCAATTCTGAAAGCAGCGGTATTTTCATTCCGAATGTGTCCGTATACAGCAAGGTGGAAAAAGGCGATACGATCGGTTCGGTTGTCAGCGTGATCACAGGCTCCGTAGAGGAGATCATCAAGGCTCCGGTTGCCGGAATGGTTACTGCCCTCAGGGAATATCCTGCCATTGAAGAGGGTTCTCTTTTGGCAAGGATCGTGGGAGGTGACTGGAATGGATAAAGAAGTCTTATTTACCATGAATACTGCCTTTCGGGGCGAGTATTCCATTTACGGATATACCTACGGGAGAGGTGAGAAGGCGGCATGTATCGTCGGAGCCATGCGGGGGAATGAATACCAGCAGCTATATATCTGTTCCCTGTTATCCAAGCGGCTTGCCGAACTTGAGTCGCAGGGGGATATCGTATCGGGAAAAGAGATCATGATGGTTCCTTCGTTAAATTACAACTCCCTGAACGCCGGTATGAAATATTGGCTGGCGGATGATTCCGATATCAACCGTTCGTTTCCGGGAAATCCGGAAGGACCGGCTACCAGCCGGATCGCGGCGTCGCTTCTGGAAAGGGTTCGGGAATATTCTTACGGAATCCAGTTTCCGAGTTTTTATCTTCAGGGCGAATTTATTCCCCATGTCCGAATGATGCGGACCGGTCATGAAAGTACGAATCTGGCGAATCTGTTTGGTCTTCCTTATGTGCTTACCAGCGATTCCCGCTCTTTTGACCATGCGACGTTAAATTATAACTGGCAGATAGCGGGAACGGAAGCATTTTCCATTTATTCGGGCGGTACCGACCGTCTGGATGAAGAATATGCGAATCTTGCGGTTTCTGCGGTCCTGCGGTTTCTTACCAGAATGGGAATCATCAAGTACCCTTGCCATGGAGGATATATTTCCACGGTCATGCATGAGGAGGAAATGATTTCGATCAAGGCGGACGACGCCGGATTTTTCCACAAACTGGTGGGAACGAATCAGGAAGTAAAGCGGGGACAGGTGCTTGCGGAAATCGTGGATCCGATGGATGGAAAGGTTGTTTCCGAGGTTCTCGCCCCAACGAACGGCATTGTATTTTTTGTGCAGGATAACCCGATCGTATTTCAGAACATTATTATTTATAAGTTAATACGTAAATTACATCAATAAGATAAAGTGGAGGTCAGCATGCATTTAGTAAAGAGAATTTATGTAGAAAAGAAACCGGATTATGCAGTAAGGGCAAAAGAACTGGAATCACAGTTTAAAAGTTATCTGGATATCCGGAATATCAGGGTGCGGGAACTTGTCCGCTATGATATGGAAAATATTTCCGATGAAACCTATGCGAAGGCTCTTGTAACTGTATTTTCCGAGCCGCCGGTGGATATTGTTTATGAGGAGACATTTCCGGTGGAAGAGGGAGATTTCTGTTTCTCTATGGAATATCTTCCGGGGCAGTTCGACCAGCGTGCAGATTCCGCCTGCCAGTGTGTGAAGCTGCTTGCAGAAGACGAGGAGCCGCTGATACAGTCCGCTGTTACGTATGTGATCTCCGGAGCGCTCACCGAGGAGCAGAAGAAGGAGATTCAAAATTATGTGGTGAATCCTGTGGATTCCAGAATTTCCGATGAAAAGAAACCGGACACGCTGATCGTGAAGTATGATGAGCCGGCGGATATTCCATATATCGAAGGTTTCCGGGATATGCCGGAGGATAAATTTAAGGAGCTTTACGACTCCCTGTCCCTTGCCATGACATTTCAGGATTTTCTTCATATCCGGAATTATTTCCGGGAGGATGAAAAGCGGGAACCGTCCATGACGGAAATACGAGTGCTGGATACCTATTGGTCCGACCATTGCCGGCATACCACTTTTTCAACGGAACTGGAAAATGTGTCCTTCGACGAAGGATTTTATAAAAAGCCGATCGCGGATTCCTATCAGGAATATCTTGCGCAGGCGAAGGAATTATACAAAGACAGGGACGACAAATACACCTGTCTCATGGATATTGCGTTAATGGCTATGAAGCAGCTTCGCAATATGGGAAAACTTGAGGATATGGAGGTTTCGGATGAGATCAATGCCTGCTCCATTGTGGTTCCGGTTACCATTGACGGAAAGGAAGAGGAATGGCTGGTAAGTTTTAAGAACGAAACCCATAATCATCCGACAGAGATTGAACCTTTCGGCGGCGCCGCTACCTGTCTGGGCGGTGCGATCCGGGATCCTCTGTCCGGACGGTCTTATGATTATCAGGCCATGCGTGTAACGGGAGCTGCGGATCCGACCGTTTCCCTGAAAGATACGTTGCATGGGAAACTGCCTCAGAGAAAGATCGTTACGGTTGCGGCGCAGGGATATTCCTCTTACGGAAACCAGATCGGGCTTGCAACCGGACTTGTAAATGAAGTATATCATCCGAATTATGTGGCGAAACGAATGGAAATCGGCGCCGTCATGGGAGCCGCACCGAGAAGATGTGTGAAACGTCTTACTTCCGATCCGGGGGACATCATTATTCTTCTGGGCGGACGGACGGGAAGAGACGGCTGCGGCGGAGCCACCGGTTCTTCCAAAGCGCATACGGATACCTCCCTTGCTACCTGCGGTGCGGAGGTGCAGAAGGGAAATCCGCCGACAGAGCGGAAGATCCAGAGAATGTTCCGCAGGGAGGAAGTCGCTTCCCTGATTAAAAAATGTAATGATTTCGGCGCCGGCGGCGTTTCCGTTGCGATCGGTGAGCTGGCGGACGGACTGACCGTCAATCTGGATCTGGTACCGAAAAAATATGCCGGCTTAGACGGTACGGAGCTTGCTATTTCCGAGTCTCAGGAGCGTATGGCGATCGTAGTGGATCCAAAAGATGTGGATACGATGATGCGATATGCAAGGGAAGAAAACCTGGAAGCCGTTGCTGTCGCTGAGGTTACAAAAGAACCGCGGCTGGTCCTGAAATGGAGAGGAAAGGAAATCGTAAACTTAAAGCGTGCATTTCTGGATACCAACGGCGCCCATCAAAAAACGGATGTAAAAGTAGAGCTGCCGCAGGAAAAAGAAAACTATTTTAAAGCTGATCCGGCAGTTACGAATATCAAAGAAACCTGGCTTGGTATACTGTCTGATCTGAACTGTTGTTCCCAAAAGGGACTGGTGGAAATGTTTGATTCCACGATAGGATCCGGAACAGTCACGATGCCTTATGGCGGCAAATACCAGTTGTCGCCGATCCAGACTATGGTGGCAAAACTTCCGGTTCTGAAAGGAAAGACCGATACCGTTACCATGATGAGTTACGGGTTTGATCCGTATCTTTCAAGCTGGAGTCCGTATCACGGCGCCATTTATGCGGTTCTTCATTCCGTAGCGAAGATCGCGGCTTCCGGCGGTGACGTAGAGAAAGTCCGCCTTACGTTTC
>CANRMC010000081.1 GCA_947631605.1 uncultured Lachnospiraceae bacterium | reverse complement strand
TTTCCATCATCCACACCTCGTTGGCCACTCCCAGGGCAAGGGCGCCGCCGCTTCCTCCCTCCCCGATCACGATGGAGAGTACCGGAACCTTCAGGGCCGCCATCTCCAGAAGATTTCCGGCGATCGCTCCTCCCTGTCCCCGCTCCTCAGCCTCCAGCCCGCAGAAGGCACCCGGCGTATCAATAAAGGTTATGATCGGTCTGCCGAATTTCTCAGCCTGCTTCATCATACGGAGCGCCTTCCGGTACCCCTCCGGCTCCGGCATACCGAAATTAAATTCCATATTTTCATTCAGGTTTCTGCCCTTCCTGTGTCCCAGTACAGTCACCGGCGTTCCATGGAAAGTGGCAATACCGCCGTAAATGCTCTTATCTTCTTTTCCGATATAATCGCCTTTTTGAATAAACAGATCATCAAAAAGCGCATGGATATAATCGTCTACTTTCGGACGATTCTTATGTCTTGCAAGAAATACCCTGTCATGCGCCGACAGATCCTTGCACTGGGAAGCAAGCTCTTTATATTCCTTTCGGAGTTCTTTCAGTCGTTTTTCTTCGTTTCCTTCGGAAGTAATTTTATCGATCTCCGCCTCGATCTCCCGGAGTCTTTCGTCAATCTCTCTGATCATAATTACCTCCTCTTTCTGTCATGAAGTTTCAGGATCTGTGAAATTACCTGCTTCATTTCGCTTCGTTCCACGATCTGATCCACATAACCATGCTGCTCCAGATATTCCGCTCTCTGAAATCCTTCCGGCAGTGTCTGACCGATAGTCTGCTCAATAACACGGGGACCTGCAAAACCGATCAGGGCTCCCGGCTCTGCGAGCGTAATGTCCGCCAGCATTGCAAAACTTGCGCTGACGCCTCCGGTCGTCGGATGTGTCAGGCAGGAAATATAAAGTCCGCCATGCTCGCTGAATTTTTCAACCGCCGCGCTGGTCTTCGCCATCTGCATAAGCGACAGGATCCCTTCCTGCATTCTTGCCCCGCCGCTTGCCGTAAATACGATGATCGGCAGTTTGCACTTGTCTGCGACTTCAAAAGCATTGGTGATCTTTTCGCCGACAGCGATACCCATGCTTCCCATCAGAAATTCGCTTCCCATTACGCAGATTAAGGCTCTCCGTCCGTCAATCTCGCCGATACCGGCAAGAACGCCCTCGTCAAGTCCTGTCTTCGCCTGCAGTTTTGAGATTTTTTCCTCATATTCCGGATAATCCAGCGGATTTACAAACGGCACCCTGTACTTCAGCTTACGAAATGTGCCAGGATCCGTAAGGCTCCTGACACGTCTTTGTGCTGAAACAGGAAGATGTTTTCCGCATTTCGGACATACATATAAATTCTGGCGCATAATCGGAACCGGAATTTCCGCCTTACAGCCGCTGCAGGTCATAACCGCGCCCTTTTCTTCTTCTGTCGGTTCTTCTTCAGGCTCCACATCCTGTGCTTCGCCCACTTCCTCCAGCTCGTCCAGAATATCCGCTACTTCTTTTCCCGCAGCTTCCGGCGAAAGGTCCTTTGCCTCCGTTTCCTTTTCCCTGCGCTTACCAAAAATGCTTATCATCTTTAACTTGCTCCAATTCTAATGATAATTATTTGTGGGACTCCACGTAATCAACTAAATCCTTGACTGTCTTAATATTCGGAAGATCTTCGTCTGCAATAGCAACGCCTACTGCTTCTTCGATTGCCATACCAAGCTCTACTGCGTCCAGAGAATCTGCACCCAGATCATCAGAAAGCGTAGCTTCAAGCGTTACCTTTTCCTCATCACAGCTTAATGTGTCAACGATTACCTGCTTAATTTCTTCGAACATACTTTTAATCTCCTTTTTCCATAAAATAATAATAAGAATAGTTAAATAATTTTAACTATTCTTATTATAGAAGTAATTTCCAATTTGTCAACTATTCTGCGCAATTTCTCAGTGCATTAATTGTTCAAATTCCTCGATCGTCATCGGCTCCGCATAATAAAAGCCCTGCGCGGTGGTACAGCCGCAGCTTTGGAGGAATTCTGCCTGCTCCTGCGTCTCTACGCCTTCCGCTACCAGCTTCAGTCCCATATCCTTGGACATCGCGATCGTATGGGAAATGATCTTCTTGCCTCTGTCATTCTCCATAAACTCTGAAAGGAACGCCCGGTCCAGCTTCAAAACGTCAAACGGCGTGGAACGAAGTACGGTCAGGGACGAATATCCGGAACCAAAATCATCCATCAGCATTGTAAAGCCGTTTTCCTTTAATTCATTTACAATATCCGGCGAAGTGCCGCCGCCCGCCGTCTCCGTGATCTCAATCTCAAGGAGATTTACCGGAATCTTATATTTATGGATCAGCATTTTCAGATAATCCACTACATTTTCGGTATCAATATAAACTCTGGATACATTAACGGAGATCGGATATACCTTTTTCCCTTCATCGATCCATTTTTTCAAGGTAATACATGCCTGCTCCCAGATGTATTTATCCACATTCAGGATCAGTCCGTTGGATTCCAGCACGCTCAAAAACTGTTCCGGCAGGATGATGCCTGCCTCCGGATGATTCCAGCGAAGAAGCGCTTCCGCTCCGGTCAGAGTCTCCGTCTCAATATCGAATTTCGGCTGCAGATACATGACGAACTCATTATTCTCCAGAGCATGCCTAAGCTTTGCCCCCATATTCTTCCTGTGCTCGATATCCTTTTTCAGATTCTGGTTAAAGACAGCGACATTTTTCAGTTCATTTCCCTTGATGGACTGTCTTGCGATCGATGCGCCGTCAATGATCTCACGAACGTCATAATAATCCTTCCGCTCATCCAGAGTGCTGACGCCGTAGACAAGTTTATATTCAATTCCTTCGTACCAGCTCAGATTGAAATCCAGCGTACTGATGAAATCCGTAATATCCTCCGGATCCTGATAGGAAATGACAGCCAGAAAAATGTCCGCGTTCATCCGCATGTACGCTCCCTCCGCCGTACAGAGCACCGCCAGCATGTTATCGATAAATGCAAGCACCCTGTCGCCCATATCCGTACCGTAGCGGTCATTGATCATTTTGAAACATTCGATGTCAAACTGAATGAATGCATATTTACTGTCCGGATTTTTATTCAGCATCTGCTCTACCCGGTCGTAAAATACAGTCGGACTCTTATCTGCCGTAAAACGGGAAAGGATATTCTGGTCCATGACCTCCTGACCGGTAAATTCCCATGCTTCGCCGGAGATCTCTGCGATCCTTCCCTCTTCATCCTTATTAAAATAGGACACCAGCGTATAAATCCTGTCTTCTTCTCCCTTTACACTTAAACGGAACGTGACGGACAAACTGTCGGCTTTGATCGGATTTCTTGTGCCATTTAATATTCTCTGGTAATACCGGTTATATACAAAATATCCCTCGCCGGTCAGCTGACCGGTCGCGATCAAGGCCTCCAAGGGATTATAACTCTCCGATTCCAGATTCAGTCCCTTAAAATTACCGGTTTTTACCCACCATTTATTTTCTATACAATTCCAATAAAAATATACGGAGCTGCCGTGTTCGCTCAGCATATCCAGTACTTTCTTTTCCGTAATGAATTCCATATCTTTTACCCCACAGAAAAACCATTTATCTTTCTGCCACAAAATGGCGCAATTTCCCCATAGTATTTGTATTGTAGCATACAATGACGGAAATTTGTAGCTAATTTTACAAATTTTTATATATTTTTACTTGACTTTTCGAACTTCTTTCATTACCATGTAGTTGAATGTAGTTTTAAAAACTATGTCAAGAATTAAAAATAACTACCAATAGTAGATTTATAAACAACTAAAAGGAGTGTCACAATGAGCGAATTAATCATGAAACCGGAAGACGGGATTGCCGGAAAATTTATTCTTACCGCAAAAGATGAGGAAGGACGCCTGCAGAAAATTGAATTTATCAATGATGATAATTTCAACTTTGCTTATGATGTGGTGGATGTTCTGGGTAAAAAAATGCCGGATAAAACAGCCATGCTCCATATTGCAAAAGACGGCCGCGAACGGCACATCTCATTTCGCGATATGATGATCTATTCATCCAAAGCCGCAAATTATTTTCAATACCTCGGCATCAAAAAAGGCGATCGGGTTATGCTGGTTCTGAAACGCCATTACCAGTTCTGGTTTGCGATCATCGCTCTTCATAAGATCGGCGCCATTGCAATTCCTGCTACGAATCTCCTTGTAAAGAAAGATTTTGAATACCGCTTCAAAGCCGGCAGAGTGGACGCCGTTATCGCAACCTCCGACGGAAAGGTCGTCAGGGAGATTGACCGCGCGATCAAAAACTACGACGGTTTAAAAGCAAAGGTTCTGGTCGGCGGCGTAAAAAAAGGCTGGAACAGTTTTAACCGGGACGTAAAATATTTCTCCAGTGAATTTAAACGTCCTTCCCATGCCGCATGCGGAAATGATCCGATGCTCATGTTCTTTACCTCCGGCACAACCTCCTATCCGAAGATTGCGACGCACAGCTACAAATATCCGCTGGGACATTATATCACGGCGAAATACTGGCATCAGGTGGATCCGGACGGTATTCATTTTGCAATCAGCGATACCGGCTGGGGCAAGGCGCTCTGGGGCAAACTCTACGGCCAGTGGTTATGCGAAGCGACTATTTTTACGTATGATTACGATGAATTTTTTGCAAAAGAAATCCTTACCATGCTTGAGAAATATAAGATCACAACCTTCTGCGCACCGCCGACGGTTTATCGGGTTCTGGTTCACATGAAGCTGGACAATTACGACCTATCCGCATTAAAAAATGCCACTACGGCAGGCGAGGCTTTGAATCCGGAAATATACCACAAGTTCTATCAGGGTACCGGTCTTAAGATCATGGAAGGATTCGGTCAGACAGAGACAACGCTGATCATCGGAAATCTCATTGGCACGACTCCGCGTCCGGGTTCCATGGGAAAACCAAGTCCGCTATATGACATTCAGATTATGCGTCCGGACGGCAGCTTCTGCCAGACCGGCGAAGTCGGCGAGATCACGATAAAAACGGACGCCGGAATCCCGAACGGTCTGTTCATGGGGTACTATCTTGATGAAGAAAAGACAAATTCCGTATGGCATGACGGATATTATCATACCGGCGATACCGCCTATATGGATGAGGACGGATATCTGTGGTATGTCGGTCGTGTGGACGATATCATAAAATCCGCCGGCTACCGGGTAGGACCTTTTGAAATCGAAAATGAGATCATGAAACTGCCGTACGTATTGGAATGCGCCGTCACTTCTATTCCGGACACCATCCGCGGTCAGGCGATCAAAGCTACGATCGTACTGACGGAAGGTACGGAAGGCACGGACGCGCTGAAAAAGGAAATCATGAAATATCTCCGCTCCAACATCGCTTCTTACAAGCGTCCGAAGGTAGTGGAATTTGCAAAAGAACTTCCAAAAACAACGAGCGGAAAAGTCCGTCGTGTGGAAATCAAGGAACAGGATTGGAATAAAGGGGAAGAAAACAATGAAGAATAAAATCGCAATTACCGGCATGGGCGCCGTGACTCCGATCGGAATCGGCGTTTCCGATTACTGGAACGGTCTTATAAACGGCGTCCGCGGGATCGCTCCGATCACCAGATTTGATACCGAAAATCTTCCGGTTCAGTTTGCCGGTGAAGTAAAGAATTTTGAGCCGACGGACTTTATGCCGAAGAAGCTCTCCCGCGAAATGGAACGGTTTATGCAATACGGCTATGTAGCTGCCAACGAGGCGTTAAGCGACGCAGGGTTCAATCCGGACGACGGAGAGATTTCCGTATCACCGGAGAGAATCGGAATCGTAGTCGGAACCGCATTTGCAGGAGCCGCTGCCATAGCCGAAACGCAGGATGAACTGAGCCGCGGCATCCACAGCAAGGTCAGTCCCCGTTTTATTACAAAGATCATCGGAAACATTACGGCTGCCCAGGTAGCCATTGCCAAAGGATTCCGCGGTCCCAGCCTTACCGTCACTACCGCCTGCTCTTCCGGAGCAGACGCCGTCACTACCGGCGTTATGCTGTTAAACAGCGGCATGGCGGATGCAGTTGTATGCATCGGCGCCGAAGCTGCTACATCGCCGCTTCTGATCCAGGGGCTTGCTTCCGCGCATGCGCTTTCCACAAGAAATGATTCGCCGGAAACAGCAAGCCGCCCGTTCGACTTAACACGCGACGGATTTGTCATGGGGGAAGGCGGCGGCGCTCTCATTCTGGAAACCGCAGAGCATGCAAAGAAACGTTCCGTGAGGATCCACGCAGAACTTATCGGTTACGCCAACAGTACCGACGGCTATCATGTTACCTCTCCGCACCCGGAAGGGATCGGCGCTGTTTTCTGTATGCAGAAAGCGATCGAGCAGGCAGGCATCACGCCGGATATGGTAGACTATATCAACGCGCACGGAACCTCCACGCCAAAGGGAGACGTTATAGAAGTAAACGCCATCAAAACGCTTTTCGGGGAATATGCTTATAAACTTGCCGTTTCTTCTACAAAGGGTTCCACAGGCCATATGATGGGCGCCGGCGGGATTACAGAAGCCATTGCATGTATCAGGGCTTTGCAGGAAGGAATCCTTCCGCCTACCCTGAATCTGACAGAAAAAGATCCGGCATGCGATCTGGATTTCGTACCAAATGCCGCACGCCGGAAAAATATTCAGATTGCTATGTCAAACGCTTTTGGATTCGGCGGACAAAATTCCAGTCTCCTCTTCCAAAGATCAGAGGAATAATCCCAGCGTAAACCCGCTGAGAACGCCGATCACATAGAGAAGCCCAAGGATCAGAAGGTTTTCCTTTAAGTTCCGATTGCTTTTGAAGAGTACCAGAATCCCGACTCCGGCCCCGACCAGAAGTCCGGACAGCATGGAACCAAAACCGATCAGACCTTCCAGATACATCTGCGTAATTACAACGGAAGCTGCGCAGTTCGGAATCAACCCAAAAAGTCCGGCTACCGCTTCTCCAAGAAACGGAACATCCATCAAAAACCGGGAAATCTGTTCTGCACCAATACATTCAATAATGATTCGGATCAACGCTGTAAAAAGAAAGATATACAGCGTGATCTGAATCGTATGGACGACCGAAGATTTCAATATTCCTTCACTGCATTTACAGTGGTCATGCTCGCACATCTCATGAATATGGTGATGATGCTCATGAGAATTTCCTTCCCGTTTGTGCGCCACAAAATCAATCAGAATCCCAAATACGATTCCCACTAAAACTTTCAGCAAAAGCACCTTGAGAATGAATCCGGCAGCCACCCGCTCAGAGATCAGGATCGGAAGCATTTCATCGGATGTCGAAAGGAAAATTGCAATCAATGTTCCCATGGAAATCACTCTTCCGGCATAAAGATTTGCTGCAGCGGCAGAAAATCCGCACTGCGGAACCGCCCCTAAAATCCCACCTGCTACGGGACCGAATTTTCCTGCTTCTTCAATCTTTTTCTGCGTTTTTTCACTTGTCTTATGCTCTATAAATTCCATAACCAGATACGCCGCAAATAAAAACGGGATCAATTTCAACGTATCCAATACGGAATCCTTTAAGGCTTCCCAAAGCATTTCAAACCTCCGGCTTTTTCTTAACCCTACCAGAATACAATACTTTCTCTTCTATCGTCAAGATTTTTCAGAAAACACATCTTCCATTTCCCGATACAGCCGTGACAAACGCTCATTAGAAAGATCCGCCTCGTCCAATATCGTATACCGGTCCGCTCTGGTGGAAGACGCTCTCTGCCACGCCGAAACAAAAATTTCCTCCGAAATATTCCACGCGGACGGCCGTACCGGAATATTATACTCCTTAATCATACGGGTGATCTTACCTATATTCCGCTTCTGGAAAATGCAGGCTCCGTAACTTCCCATCGCAACCGCAATCCCGTGAGGAACATTGACCTCTTCACTGAAATACTCTTCCAGCGCATGACAGAATAAATGCTCCGAACCGCTGCTCGGTCTGGAATCCCCCGCAATTTCCATTGCAAGACCTCCCATAACCAAAGCCTGCGTCAGAATCTTGATAAAGCTCTTGCTCTTTAAGTCTTTTTCCTCATTAAAGCAAATGGAATTAAACGCCATTTTTGAGATCATGTACGCAAAATCATCCACATGGTCTTTCTGTTTCATATGAGCGATCTTCCAATCGTTCAGCGCGGTATATTTGCTGATCGTGTCGCCGATGCCGGAACGTATCTGGCTTTCCGGCGCTCCCATGATGATATCCACATCCACAATGATACTGTCCGGTATCGTACAGCGGAAGGTTTTCCTTGCCTTTCCTTCCGTACCCAGAACCGCTACCGGCGAAGCAAGACTGTCATTGCTTAAGGTTGTCGGAAGACATAAGAATTTTGTCTTACTTACAAAGGCGGCATACTTCGCAAGGTCCAGAACTCTTCCGCCGCCAAAGCCTATGATAACCTTTATATCATTCATACAGATATACTTCGCAAGCGCGACGGCGTCATCAAAATACCCGTCCTGTACCAGATAGATTTCACTGTTTTTGAAATCGCCCTGTATTTCCTGCAGGACTGCCGGAAATAAATCCTGAAGATTTTTCTCTGTAACAATGATCACTTTCTTCTCTTCAATATTCGGGACGCAATCCTCCATCACTTCATTCACGCGAGAAAAAATCCCTTCTTCTACAATTAAATGATACGGCAAACGAAATCTGTTCATATTTCCTCCTGATATTTCAAATTCTATGGTAAAACCGATATTTTATAATTTTACACTATGATTCCAAAAGCGGCAAGAATTATCCTATGAAAATAATGATAAATTCTGACGTATGTGTTATACTATATAAAATTGTGTTGAACGTAAGGAGGTTTCTATATGATAACCATGATCAATGACGATACTTTTGAAACCGAAGTGCTGAAATCGGAAGAACCGGTACTGGTTGATTTTTTTGCAGACTGGTGCGGACCATGCCAGATGCTGGCGCCTGTGATCGAAGAAATCGCCGGAGAAGCCGACGGTTGTAAAATATGCAAATTAAATGTGGATCAATCGCCAAATACCGCCGTTTCCTATCGGGTAGCGTCTATCCCGACGCTGATCGTATTTAAGAACGGACAAGCTGCAAAAAAAGCGGTCGGTTTTCAGTCAAAAAGTGAAATCCTGCAATTGATCCAGGAGGCAAAGGAAGCTTAACAGGAGGAATGTATGATCCAATCCCTTTACAGAATCTCAGAATACAAAGAAGAAGACCTTTATGCCGTCATCTGCAAATGCTTTGACGACCTTGATGTTGAAAAAGATCTGGAAGAACTGAAGACTCGGAAGCCAAACTTCCGGGTTCTTCTGAAGCCGAATCTGATTACCGCAAAAAGTCCGGAATATCCGGTCACGACCAATCCGCTTGTGGTAAAATGCGTTGCCAGATGGCTGCATGAACATGGCGTAACGGATATTGTGGTAGGCGACAGTCCGGGCGGACCATTTTCAAAAGAATATCTGAAAGCGGTTTACAATACCAGTAAAATGACTATGGCGGAACCTTATGCGAAACTGAACGACGACTTCGGTTTCCGCTCTGTCAACTGTCCTGCCGGATTTAAAAATTTCTCTTTCAATATCGCAAATTATGTCACAAACGCCGACTACATAATCAATCTTCCGAAAATGAAGACACATGCCATGACCGGATACTCCGGCGGTATCAAAAACCTGTTCGGAACGATTCCGGGACTCCAGAAGCCGCAGATGCACTACCGTTGGCCGGACATCAAAGATTTCTCCAATATGCTTCTGGAACTTGCGCAAGTCGTTAAGCCGCAGATCACCCTTCTGGACGCGATCGATGCAATGGAAGGAAACGGCCCGACGGGAGGAACCTC